>JACPZZ010000008.1 GCA_016195275.1 Candidatus Aenigmatarchaeota archaeon
AGAACGAGAGCCCTATCAATAACTAAATGCATGAATGATAGGGCTGATTCGTTCCCTGTCAGTTTTTTATTTTTTCTCAGAATAAGCGTGAGCAATTCATCTACTGATTGAAATCAGTAGATTTCTTGTCACCCGATTAACAAATCCGTAATTATTGCCATCCTTCTTTCCGTCTGGGTGTAGAAATTGCCAGCAGCGCTTACAAGCTCTGAAGGTTTCACCTCGTAAAGCGCAGGCTCCAGCCGGCGAAGATAGACAGACGCTGCCATTGAAAATATATGCGGGGATAAAAATATAAAGGGACAGTTGAATTTTGAAATAACAATTATTATTCCACGTTTATTCCCAATTGGAATGCCGGCGCGCTTCATTTCAGCCTTATCGCATCAAGGACTTTCGGCGCTATTGCTTCGCACTTGAACATCCTGTGCAAAGTTTTTGCAAAATCGTTCGCTTTCGAAGGGTCTAAGTGGCACAACACGATTCTTTCCGGCCGCGAGTGCAATTTGTAAATAAAGTTGATCAATTTGCTGCGGTCAGAGTGGCCTGACAAACCGTCGACTGTGTCGACTTCCATGTTTATTTTCAATGTTGTCGTCTTGCCGTTTTCCGTTTGCACCGGAAGCTCGCGCCAGCCTTTTTGTATGCGGTTGCCCAACGTTCCCGCGCCCTGGTAGCCGACGAACAGCAAGCCGTTTTTCCCGTCTTCCGCAAACGCTTTCAGGTACTCGACAGCAGGCCCGCCTATCAACATGCCTGATGTTGCGATTACTACACAAGGCTCCTTTGAATTCATTACTTCTTCGCGTTCTTTTTGCGAAGCTATACGCTTGAATATCGGGGATAAAAACGGGTTTTCTCCTTCGTGGAATGTCTTTCTCTGTATTTCGCGCGACATGAATTCCGGATACACTGTGTAAACGGCTGCAGCGTCCCATAACATCCCATCAAGGTAAATCGGTTTGTCGAAATTATTTTCCTGAAGTATCACCATCAGTTCCTGCGCGCGCTCGACCGCGAAAGACGGAATCAAAACTTTTCCGCCGCGTTGCATTACCTTGCCAACTTTTGTAAGCAGCGATTTCTCGGCGTCCAGGCGGCTTGGCAAAACATCGCTGGAACCGCCGTAAGTTGATTCAATTATTAAAGTTTCTACTCTTGCGAAATCAGTCGAAGCCTGCTCGAAAACGCGAGACTTTTCATAACGGAGATCGCCTGTGTACAATATGTTGTAAAGGCCGTCGCCGATGTGCAGATGGACCAATGCCGAACCAAGCAAGTGGCCTGCGTTTTGCAATGTCAGGCGAACGTCGGGCGTGATGTCGGAAACTTCACCGTAATCAAGCGTGATGCAATGTTTAACAGCTTCCTTTATGCCCTTGCTGGTGTACGGAACGAAACGCCCTTCGCGCTGGCAGACATCGATGTAATCCAGACAAAGCATTACCATCAAGTCGCGTGTCGGCGCTGTTGTGTACAAAGGCCCTTTGTAGCCCTGTTCATAAAGGAAAGGCACCATGCCGGAGTGGTCCAGGTGAGCGTGACTCAATACGACAGCATCGAGTTTTGCGATGTCAAACTCCGGCGCGTTGAAATACGGGTATTGGTTTGAAGAAACGTCCGCGCCGCAGTCTAGCAGTATGTTTGATTCCGGCGTTTGGACTAATCCGCAAGAACGGCCGACTTCGCGATAACCGCCCAACGCGGACAAACGGATCCATTGTTCCCCGGGTTTTTTCGGGGCGTGGATCCTCATGCCAACTTTATTCAAAAATTCCTTTCTGTACTTTGTTTCCGAATGCAGTGTTTTCCTGACAGACGAAACAATATCAGATTTTAGTATCGGCGCGCGCTCGACCTGCGGCGACCAGAAAATAGTAGATTTTATTGTCCTCAGCGTTTCGCCGCCCTTGCCTATGACCAACCCGGGTTTCTCAGCCTCGATTATGACTTTTCCAAGTTCCGGTTCAAAATAGATGTCGCGTATCTTCGCGTCTTCCGGAACGATTTCCTTTATTTTTGCGGACGCGGTTTCAATGTCCATTGTCATCGACAGGTCGGGACGCACCTCTATGCGTTTCTTCAGCTCGTCAACAAGCCTGCGCACCGCCATGCCGTTCTGCGTGTAAAACTCCTTGTTTTTTGTGTAGACGACTATTTCAGAGCCTTCAAACGATATGTCCGATATGTCCGCTTCTGGCGGAAGACCTTCCTTAATCTTGTCGAATATTTCCATGCCCTATTTCCTCTTTACCAATTTTCCGGTTTCCTGTGAATACTTCGTTAGGTTTTTCAAACAGGTTTGCTAAAATTAAATGGGTTGCATCACTCACTAAAACTTGAACCGCTAATTACCCAAATCGTCGCCTTTCAATCTCTTTATCCCGTCGCTTTTGATTATCATGATGTCTATGCCCTTGCCGCCGGATCCTATGTCGCGTTCAATCGCGGCCTTTATGGCGCGCACCGCAAGCTTTGCTGCTTCATCCGTCATCATGTTCTGTTTGTACGAATCTTCCAGAACACCGAGCGCGTACGGCGAACCGGATCCTGTAGAGAAGAATTTTCTCTCTTCGTCGTAAGCTCCCAATGCGTCCATCGGGTAGATTACAGCGCCCTTCGAATCGATACCGCCCAGGATGAGCTGAACCATGTACGGAACGTAAGACCAGCGGCCGCCCTGCAATATGTTTGAAAGCAATGTTGCCGCGCCCTTAACTGTCAATGGGCGCTGGTTTTGAATCTTGAACAATTTCAATTCTGCACGCAAATATCTTACCAAAGCCTGCGCATCGCCTGCCGCTCCGGCGATTGTCAAACCGATCGCTTCATCCACTTCGTAAATTTTTTCCGATTCCTTTGAAGCTATCAGATAGCCCATTGTGGACTTCTTTTCAGCAGCCATAACTACGCCGTCCCTGCAAACAATGCCCACGGTTGTAGTTCCGGTTTTCAGGGTCTGGATCTCTGTCATTTCAAAACACGTTTGGTTTTTTAATAATTAATTTTGTCGGTTTTTATAATCGCTTACTCTCCGCTTAGTTACCGTTATTCGTTAAATCATATTGAAATAACATCAGCAGAAACTCAAAACCGACTTACCTATGTATGTTATATTGTATTTAAATACGTATTGGTGAAAAGGGCTTTTTGCAACTAAAGGCTGAAAGTTGCGCTTAAAATCGGTACATAGAAAAATCTGTCCAAAATCCAACCGAAGTAATGAAAATTTACTTTTTCTTTTTTGTTTCGTTGTACGCATCTTCAAATGCGTTCAACGCATCTTCCAAATTCTCTTCGGTTACATATTGTTGCCCGCAATTCTCGCACTTAGAAGCAGTTGCACCGAAAAAAACCACGCCAGGATTGCTAAGATTTACCTTAATCTGTTGCTTTTTTGGCGTGTCGTCGAACTCCGCTCCACAGTCGACGCACTTACTCATTTGTTTCACACAATTCACTATATAAGATATGTATTTAAACCTAAATAAGTACTTTTAGGGCTTAAAAACGAGTGGTAGAGTTTCCATACCTCGTACTTTGGCTATCCCATTATAAGCCCTAACGAACCAGTTGGGATCGTTGAAATCTTTGTGAAGGTCTTTGATCGTAAGAAACGTTATTAGGTCGTTTGTGAATTGCAATGGAACACCAATGACATAACCAGTTTGTCCAACAAACACACATACATGAGTACTGTTTACACCCATTCGTTTGTCTTCAAGTATTACACTTTTCATTGGATCTCTGAAAGCCCCGATGCACTCAAACACACAATCTTTAAACCTATAATCAATGGGGAACAAGTGTCGACGCTCCTTGACACTTTGAAAAAAATGCGTACCAGTGGTCTGTATCTTGATTTTCCTCTGTTCTTCCGTTAGCATTATCGACACCTCGTTTTTAATAGTTCTTAATTGGATTCTTCAAGTTCTATACTGTATTTTTTTAATATATCAAATATCTCTGGTTCAAGTTTTTTTAATTCTGCTCTGAGTTGTTCCTCGGTTTTATCTCCTGACAATTTGATGAACAATTTCAGCATACCTGCCAATTCCGCGTAATACAAACTATCTGCAATCTCTATAGTTTCCTGCAAAAGTTTATTGATATCGCCTGAGTTATCTGGGGGGAACAAGTAACCCATTATTCTTACCATCTTGTACATTTTTTGATATATCCCCAATTCCGTAACTTTTTCTGGCTTAGAGAATGTTGTACTTCCTGTCATTTCTTTCCCTTTGATGTCTTCTGATATCATTACGATTTTTGTCGAAGATAAAATATCCTTGAAAAATGGATAGTCTTTATTAAAGATCCCAGCGATTCTTCCAGCCCTACCTTTTTCAATTTTTTGTACATTAACTAAATAATCCGTAACGGGCTTCCTTTTTTTTGGCAAACCGTCCTTGAATCTCTGATATAGTTTTGCCAAAACAGGGATTCCCAGAATTCTTTGCAGCATTAGCCTTTTCTTTTCTTCCTCTATTTGAGAATTCAAAATTTTTTTCCCTTCATCCAGTATGGCGATTTCTGAAAAACTGTGCCTATCCATAAGACCGTAAAGTTTCAAGGCTTCGGTGGTAAGTCCATACTTACCGCCCCTCGGGGCTTTTGCACCGATAATTCTAGCAAATTCCGAATAAGGCAATATGTCTGCCCCGTACTTTTTCCTAACATCCTCTATGATTTTTACCGCCGCTAATATGCTTATTCTCGGAAATTTTAGTTTTTCCTTGTTTCTCATGCAAAGAATACAGTATTTCTGGAAATAAAAGCTTAACATACCCATAAAATTGAGGTGTCAATTTGAAGTTAGCACTCCAAAATCCTACCTAATGCTTATTTAAACCCTCAAAAACAATAAGAATTATCATTCCAGCTATGATGAGATCGGGAAAACCCCCTCGTTTCCGCTTTGCTTTAACGAGGAGCGTGTAAGGTGGTCAGCCCGACCTGAGCTGGGGGAAGGTCTTTTAAACTTCCCTTACTTTACAAATGTAGTTAGTTTTCAATACTTTTAATGGTATGCTTTTTTGAAGGGGCGTATTGTGCAAGACGCTCACGCGGTAAAGTATTATCTTAAAGAGACCATACAGACTGAACAAGGTACGATAACCAAGGAGACGAAAATAACCTATGCACAAGATTGGAAAAATTACAACAAGGCTCAATGCAATGAAATTAAACTGTTTGATGAGTTGTTGAAAGATTTAGTCCAAAATATCCCAGAGCCTTCTTATATTTTTGGTCGTCCTCGTTTGAGTTTAAGGGAAACCGTATTCTGCACCGTGCAGAAGGTCTATTCTCAACTTTCAAGCAGGCGGGTACATTCGCTTTATAGAAATTCGGTAGAAAAGGACATGATACGCAAGGCGCCACATTTCAACGCTGTTAGCAAATTGTTGAATAAGACGGAACTAACTCCAATATTGCACGAATTGATAGCAATTACAGCTAAGCCTCTAAGCTCAATTGAAAACGATTTTGGCGTGGATTCTTCGGGCTTCCGCACTCGTAGCTTTGGTCAATACGTTGAATACAGGTTCAACTTGAAAAGACAGCATAAATGGCTGAAACCACATTTAGCCGTTGGTTTGAAAACGAACATAGTTACTGCGGTCATAATAGGGGACGAGAATAGCGGGGATAGCCCGCAATTCAAACCGTTGCTGGAAGCTACGGCAAGGAACTTTTCGATCAAAACTGCCGTAGCCGACAAGGCTTATTTGAGCAAGGCAAATTACCAGCTTGTGAGCGATCTGGGCGGGTAAGCCTTTATTCCATTCCGGTCAGATTCACGGGCAAACGCAAGAGGCTCTTACCTTTGGACTAAAATGTTCCATTATTTCATGTATAACAGGGAAGAGTTCATGCGACATTACAGCAAACGCTCAAACTGCGAAAGCGTTTTCAGTTCGATAAAAAAGAAGTTAGGCGATACGTTAAAAAGCAAGAACAGGATTGCACAGGAAAACGAGTTGCTGGCTAAGATTTTGGCTTACAATATAACGGTGTTAATACAGGAGATGGACGAGCTGAAAATAAATCAAAGTTTTAAATCTGCAAATTCGAAATAAAGTATGAGTTGGCTAAAAAGAATTATTGAAAGCGGCGGTACTTGGTATAATCTCAAACAAGCAACCAATGAAAATGGAACTAGAATAGATGTTATTTTCGGTTATTCTGGAATAGGATATCCACATGGACATAATACATTTGTGAATCAAGACACGAGTTATGCAAGACCGTTTATAGACTTGGTATGCCGACTTTCTGGAACGCAAGTAATTATTTATCGTGCACCTTAAGTCCTTAGCCTGCATCTTTAGTCGTTAAATTGAGATACTTAAGATGCAAACCCGTGAAAACGGCTTTTTGCAACTAAACGGCGTAATCCGTATTTCCGCTATTTCACACGCCTGTCCGGGTACTGAATAAGTGACAGCGCTGGGATCAAAAAGCATTTTAATAGCAGATTTCAAGTGTTTATTGATAGCATGGACAAGGTTGTTCATTTTGAAATACCGGTGGATGACATCAAAAGGGCGGAGAAATTTTACAATTCTACTTTTGGACGGGGCACGAATAGTGTCCCTGGAATGGGTTATACCTTGGTCACCACAGTGGAAACGGATGAAAAAATGATGCCAAAGGAACCCGGCGCGATTAACGGCGGGATGATGAAGCGCACCGACAAGATAAAGTCGCCTGTCGTTACAATCGGCGTCAGTGATGTTGACGAGGCTTTGGAAAATGTAAAGAATAACGGTGGCAGCATACTCATGGAAAAAACGAAAATCGGCGATATGGGTTATTCTGCTTATTTTAAAGACACAGAAGGAAATATTGTAGGCCTTTGGCAAAATTTGAAGGAGGAATAAAGTGCCGCCACCGATCAACCTGCTCGTGGTTTTCGGTTCTGCTGTAGTCAGCGTTTTGATAGGGATGGCATGGTATTCGCCGGGCATGTTCGGCAAATTCTGGACATTCTATTCCGGCATGACCTCAAAGAAGATCAATCCAATGAAAAAAAGCGGGAACGTAACAAGGGCTTATATCTTAAGTTTTGCAGGCTCCCTGGTAACGGCTTACATACTGGCATATTTCCTGTATTATACCGGATCGACCACTGCTTTTGAAGGTGCAAAGAAAGGTGCAATGATGTGGGCTGGTTTTGTCCTGACTGCTATGGCTGCGGGCGTTCTGTACGAGGGCAGGCCAAAAGAACTGCTTGTCATCAACAACGGATACCAGCTTGTTTCCCTGATGGCAATGGGCGCAATACTTGCGGTGTGGGCATAGCATGAAAATAATAAAACAGACTATTTTATTCAGGGCCTCGCCGCACGACTTGTACGAGGCCTTGATGGACTCAAAAAAACATTCAGCTTTCACAGGCTCGAAATCGAAAATAAGCAGGAAAGCCGGCGGGTTGTTTTTCGCGTATGACCGCGGTTTGCACGGCAAGAATCTGGAATTGAAAATTTCTTTTAACAGGGTTAAACACGGGACAAAACTGTATTTTATCCAGACAGATGTGCCGGACAAATGCGCCAAAAGCATTGCGCAGGGCTGGCACGACTTTTACTGGACTCCGATAAAAAGAATGATCGAAGCTTAGGCTCCGCTCCACTTAAAGAAGCTTTTTCTCTTTTTCTGGAGATCCGGCTCCTTGAACTTGTAGCCGCACTTCACGCATTTGTCTGCGACCGGTTCGAGTGTGCCGTCCCAAGCTGTTGTCATAATCAGATCTGCGCCGCATTTTGGGCATAACTTCTCTTTTTTTGGAGTGTCGTCGTTCATCCTTTCCCTTGTTTAGATTTGTGGGCGCACCGTAATAAGTTTTAATCTGTGCGTCTTCAGAATTTTATAATGGCCGATTCATTCCGCCGCGCAATAACAGGCTTGTTATTCATCCTGCTTCTTTCCGCGGATGCGTCCGCGGCGTCGGTTGTTTCAGACTATTGCAAAAAGAACAGCTGCGTAGAAACCGCTGTTGACGTGATTGCGTCCGCTTTCAAGGGTGTGGAAATCTACCTGTCCCCAAATGAAATTAACGCGTACAACTGCAGGAAATCGGATTTTTTGAATCTTACTGTTGTTTCGCCGCTGTTATCGACAGACTCGGAAGTATACGTGAACGGCGGATCGGTGTGCAGGATAAAAGGCTCGCTGTTGCCGAAAACGGACATGTGCGTTTTTTCCCTTGACGGCGCAGCCGGGGACAGCAGCGGCTACGAAAACCTGATAGTTAACGTGGCTGTAAAATCGAACGCAGGGCTTTTATCCCAACCCAAGGAATTGTCTAAGAATTTCGGCATAAAAATGAACCGCCTCGCATCGGACGAGGAGAAGGCCGTGATAGCAGCGTCCAAATCTGCCGCAGTTTCGATTGCCGCCGCTTACGCAAAAACAAAATCATACGAGGACTCGGGATATAACATGACTTCTGCTATAGCCCTGTTAAACAAATCGGAAAACGGAATGTTACACGGCGACGAAAGCCTCGAGGACTGCATGTTCAAAGACGCGGCTGCGAGCTACAAGAACGCGAAGCGGACCGCGGATGCCGCGGTTAAGGACGCCGCGTACGCGAAAGACGAGCAGGACGGCGAGAAGTTTTCGACGATAACAGGCAAATTTTTTGCAACAGCCTCCAATCCTGTTATTGCCGCTATGGCTGTTTTGATCGCATTGTTCGGCTACAAACTATACAAAGAGAAAAACAGGAAAAATGTAAAGATGGATTTGTAAAGGCTATTTAAATGCCTTCCTTGCGACGTGATTTATTATGGCTCCGCGTGAAAAGAGGATAAGAACTTACCTTGACGATGTCCCCGAGGATGAAAAAGAACGGTTATCGAAAGCGTGGGGAGAAAGAAAACCGGACACCTATGCTGCTGCTCAAAAACACGGTGTAAGTGTACAGCAGGGAGATTCTTTTAATAAAGTAGCTACGTTTGAACTTTATCCGGGTCTTTATCATCTTATATCAGATATCACCTCAACCGGGGATATTTCCCCTGAACATTCTGATGTAGGCGCCTTGTCTTCCGGGCTAATAAACAGAATGGTTGCGGCAGAGAAAGGAAACGGATGTACCCCTCTATTTGCCTCAAATGTTTGCGACTGGGATTCTGCGTACGCAAGGGAATTCGGGGCAAATGCCCGTTTAAGGGATTCTGTGATAAATGCGTGCATTGAGAACGATGTTGTCTTAACTGGAGGGGAAACTGCAAACCTCGGCGACCAGATCAGGAAAAGTGGAATGAGCTGGATGTTCACATTATTAAGCAGGTACGAAGACCCCTTAACAACTTCAGGAACACCAGACAGCAACAACATAGATCCAGAATTGCACAGCACCTTTGAACACATTGCTGACAGGAGGAACTTCCAGGTAGTTTATGAAAATGGCATGCCTCTTCTTCACGTAAAGAAAAAATCCAGATTTTTGATGACGGCGGACGGCACCGGATCAAAATCAATGGTCTGCGATCAGGTCAATAGAAGAACTGACATAGAAGACACTCTTGCAATGTGCGGTGATGATGCTACACGAGAAGGCGCATTCCCTATAGCTGCGAGTATAGGTGTGCACGCGGAGAGTTCAACTGGAAAAAAGCAAACCATCGGTTATATGTCCGAGGCTGGAAGAAAACATTTGATACCTTTAATCGGATGCACTTTCCATGTTTCAGGGGATGTAAACACGTATATAATGAACGGTGTTGTCCTAAGCGAAGTGAGGGAAAAATCCGCGAAAGTTGTGAAAAAAGTAGAACCGGAAACTGGCCTTGTGCTGCTTTATGAGGAACAGAGGTCAAATGGGATAACAACCCAGAGGAGGGTATTATCAGAGACCTTTGGAGCAGAATGGTATAAAATTAATGCTTCTGATGCATTTAATTTTCTGAACGAAAAACTTGGGAAAAAATATTCAGGGCTTACGTTGGCCGATGAAAGAACTCTTGGGGAGCTTGTCGCACGGCCTTCAACGCCTTACTTTAGGACTGACTCAATGATGCCGGAAGAGATTTTAGATAAAATAAAATTCAGGATAAATGTCTCGAGCGGGGGTCTTATGGGCAAAACTAGAAGGCTGCTTGAGCCTCTCGGTGTCGGTGCGGCTTATTCTGATGTCTTCGAGGCACCAAAACTGATACTGCTGCTACAAATGGCCAGTCAGATTGAAGGTTCTAAGGGACCCATCCCTGACGAGATAGCTTATTACACATGGGGCTGTGGAAACGGTGCAGTCATAGGAACAACAGACCCTGTTTCGGTAAGAGATTATTATCAAAGTAACGGCATACAGGCAAGGATCGGAGGGGTTGTCACGGCATCCCCTGCAATAACCATTGCGTCAAGATGCCTCGATTCAATACTGCGAGGCGAAAAGTACATCGTAGCTCATAGGTACACAGAAAGGCCTCTTGGATAAAATGAGCGAAGGCGAACCGATAGGCAAAGTTACGAATACGGGAGACATAATGATAAAATACAGGGGAAAAACGATTGATTTGAAACGGTAGTCGGGCTTTGTGGCCCGTTTTTATTCTGCTGTTCCGGAACCCTGTAAACATAAGGGTTTATATATTCTTGTTAAACATGTTATACATATGACAAAGAAGATGATCGCTGTAAGGGATGTGGACGAAGAAGTATTTCGCAGATTTAGGGCAAAGGCTGTCGAAGATAAAATTAATTTGGGCGGTGCTGTAACTGTCGCTATGCGACAGTGGGTAGAAGACAATAGACCTAAAAGACCTGTACAACGCGGTGTTCATAAAATCAAAGGCAGGGTTAAACCTTTCGACTGGGGAAAGGGCACTGAAAATACAAGCAAGGAAATAGATGAAATATTGTACGGCGGCAAAAAATGATAATTCTCGATAGCAGCTTTATAGTAGCTTACTACAACACGGCGGATAATAACCATAAAAAGGCTGTTGAGGTAATGAAGGTTCTGGGAGCAGGCGAATACGGGGATATTCTGATAACAGATTATGTTTTTGATGAAACTGTCACAGTAGCTTTTGTTAGGCTGAAAAGTTTGAGAAAGACCGTAGAAATAGGCGACGATATGGGCCGTTTCGCCAAAATAATTTACATAGAAAAGGGTGTGTTCGAGGGTGCATGGGAATTATTTAAAAATCAGTTAGATACCAAATTCAGCTTTACCGATTGTTCTTCACTTGCTATCATGAAGAAGGAAGGGATAAACAACATAGTCACTTTTGACGAGGACTTCAAGAAAATCAAGGAAATTGAGGTTGTAGCCGGCTAAGGTGATCATTTGTCTAAAAAATTTGTTGTTGTAATAGAAAAGGAAAAAAGCGGTTATTATACAGCTTTAGCAGTCGGGTTTGCAGGCTGCCGATGCCGGGCGAAGACATTTAATGGGCTGATCAAAACTGTCAGAAAAGAAATAATGCATTACCTAAAGGAAGACGAATATGTTTACAAAGCGGATTTTGTCGGTGTACGTATAGCAGAATCAAAACACTGGCGCCCGAAAAAATTCACAGTTGTAATGGAAAAGGCCGGCAAGGATTTCATAGCTATTGTTCCTTCTATTCCGGGGTGTTATACGCAGGCAGGGACGGTGGACGATCTTATCAAGTATATCAAGGAAGCGATTACACTTTGCTTGGATACAGGCGCGAAGCCTGCAAAGGCAGGTTTCGTGCGCCAAGAGCACCCAAAGTTGATCGTGGCTGCAACTCAACACCGGCCTACCAATAGCTATGATTCCCAAATGGGGCCGCCACGCTCCGCCATCCCTGTTGGTGATCTTCACGGACGGCACAAACCGGAACCCGCAGGCGTCGGCCACCTCGTGAGCCAGCACTGCTAGGTCTTGCTCGGAGATTGACTCCCCCTTCGGTATCGCCTGGCTCCTCTGGGCATTTTTCAAAGAGGTGGGTCGCGGCTTGGCCTGACCCACAGGTTTATATTCCTGCCCCACCAATAAGACCATTGGGGAATGTTATGGGCATCGTGCGCGCGGACCATCGGGGCAGGGTCACCCTGGGCAAGGAAGTTGTCAGCAAATACGGCCAGAGATTCGACATCGTGCCCACCGGTGACAAGGTTGTCTTGGTTCCGGTCCCGGACGATCCAGTCAAAGACCTGCGGCGCATAGCCAGGCAGACAGGCATGAGCAGACTGACGCCAGCAGCGTTCAAGAGAGAGGCTTCGCGTCTAGCCGAGCAGGAAGCTCTGGCCAACTGGGGAAGGCGTGGCCGCAAGGGGTAGATATGTGTGCCCTATACTGACACCGATTTCTTTGTGGCCCTGATGGACGAAAACGACAGGCTGCGAAAGAGCGCTGAGAAGCTCCTGGCAACCATGAAGGGCAGCATCTGGACCTCGGTCGTTACTGTGGTGGAGATTGTCCTGGTCGCAAAGAGAAGGGGCGCAACTATCCAGGAGTTGATGCGAGACCTGATTCAGATTACGCAAGTCCGCGGAGCGACACCCGAGCAGTTGATGCAGGCTGCCCGGTACATAGACGAGGGAGGCGCCGGAGTGTTCGACGCTTTCCATGCCGCGCTTTGCGAGGGCAAGATCGTTAGCTCGGACACCATCTACGACAAGCTTGGGTTGTCAAGAGTGTCGCTCTGAACCATCTCCTCATTCCAGAAATCGAAGCCCAATTCAATCCCGCCACCCAAAGCGATCGCATCAGTGTTACAACCCCACACAAGTTGGCGCATGTACTCAACTCTCTCTGATATGACTTACTGCTCGTCTTTGTGCCTCTTCCGGGCCTTTTGCGCCTTTTCCTGTATTTCGCTCAAATCCCACCACCAACCCTTGTGTCGACTTTTTATGGTGCCGTATATTATCGGGTACGTAGGTGCTGCAATTAGTCGATTCGGCGTGACGTTTCAATCCGTTGTCAGCTCGACGGAGTTTCGACAGGAAACGCCTGTATGTGGTTTGATCATTGTGTTTCAAAACTTGCATGAGATGTTCAATTTGATCTCTCTCCAGCAACATATCCAGGAACTCTTCCGGTTCATTGCTGTCAAGATAGTCCACATACACCTGATATCCCTCGATCGCGAGTTTCAACTCATGCACTAGCTTGTCAATATTCATTAAGAATCTTACTATGAGTATTGCAGGGAGAATCTAATAAAACTACCGGCGCAGAAGAGCAAGATGTGTCACGGACCACGTTTCAAAGTAATCTGGCTTGGGTCTAAAGGCCGACACCATATCGCCGTGAAAATCTGTAACAACAAAGATATTTCTCCTAAAATTTATGTTATTTTTCAAAGGTGAATTTATGACACTTCTAAAAATCTACCAAAAATTTCTTCGAGCATACGGCCCGCAGGGCTGGTGGCCGACCACACGCAATGGAAAAACGGATTATTACGGCGGCCCGGCAAATGAAAAAGAACGCCTTGAAGTTTGCTTGGGTGCGATTTTGACCCAAAACACGTCATGGAAAAACGCCGGGAAAGCGCTGCGGAATTTGCACAGGCACAGCCTGATTGACGCAGGAAAACTGGCGCGGATAAAACAAAATAAGCTTGCAGAAATAATCAGAAGTTCCGGTTTCCACAACCAGAAGGCGGAACGGTTGAAAATATTCTGCAACCACATACAGAAAAATTACAACGGATCGCTGAAAAAATTATTTGCTAAGGATGTTGACAAACTCAAAAAAGAATTGTTAGGGTTAAAAGGCATCGGGCCAGAGACTGCGGATTCGATGATGCTTTATGCTGCGAACAAGCCCGTATTTGTCATCGATGCGTACACGAAAAGGATTTTTTCCTCGCTGGGATATCTGGGCTTAAAAGCAAATTATGACGAATGGCAGCGGCTGTTCCACGAAAATCTTCCTACGGATGCGAAACTGTTCAATGAGTACCATGCGCTTATTGTAGAGCACGGAAAAAGGCTGGGGAACGGGAACGCCGCTGATCTGGGCAGGAAAGCTTTATATACCGCTGATACCAACCGGTATCTATGAAGCCTCAGATAAATTTAAGGCTGCCCGAAGGTCTGAAGAAGGTCGCTGAAAAGTATGCGAAAGCCCACAGATACAGGAATTTGCAGGAACTGGCCACAGAAGCGATAAGGGAAAAGGTTATGGAAAAGGATTTCGACGAAAGTTTTACCAATAAAGAAATCGAACTGATAGACAAATTTATAGACGCTACCATAAGGAAAGGCGACCTCGTGAATGAGAAGGGATTAAGAAAGGCTTTAAGATGACCTTTGAAATTGTAGCGAGCGGAACATTCATCAAGCAGATAGAAAACTTGAAACCGAAATTCAAAAAACAAATTGGCAAAAAAATCGATCTGATAAAGAAAAATCCCTTCAGGTTCAAAGCCGTACACTCCAAGCTTTATTCGAGGGTGTTTCGGATCAGATTAAGCATCGAAGGCAATGAAACGAGGCTTATTTACGTTGTCCTTGGTTCCAAAGTTGTTTTGGCCTGCCTTCTGGACAGAAACAACGAATACAAGGACTTGGAAGATTATTTATCAAAATTCTATGATCAATACGCCCTTCCTACATAAACTACGCTTTTTGCGTCTTTCCCGCAGGACACGCATTTGGCAAAAATTTTTTCCTGCTTTCCGAATAAAGTCCCGCGAATGTCGGCCTGCGCCTTATTTTTTATTTCTTCCGCGCACCCCGATTTTTCGCACCAGTTGGTGCGGATTAAACCGCCTTTATCGTCAAGCAGGGATTTCATTTCGTTGAAATGGCTTGCGTCACGGATGTTTTTGCGGAAAAACTCGTCCGCTTTTTTCATAATGCCGCTTTGCATTCCTTCCAATATCTTTGTTATATGATCTGCGGTTTTCTTTTCTTCAACGGTCATTTTCTCTCCTGTGTCGCGGCGAACAAGCACGACTTTCTTCAATTTTATGTCGCGAGGGCCTATCTCTACCCTAACGGGCGCGCCTTTCAGCTCCAAATAATTGAATTTCCATCCGGGCGTGTAATTGTCGCGCGCATCGATTGTGACGCGCAGGCCCTTTGCTTCCAAAGATTTTTTGACAGTTTCGCACTTTTGCAAAACTTCCTTTTTGTCTTTTTCGAATAAAATCGGAACTATTGCGGCATCGATAGGGGAGATTGCAGGAGGTATTACCAGGCCTTTGTCGTCGCCGTGCATTGCCACCAAGGCGCCGAATATGCGCCATACTGCAGGGCCGTAGCAGGTCTGCCATGCGTGGGTTTTTTTCTCGTTTTCATCCAGGAACTTTATATCAAAAGCCTTTGAGAAATTCTGTCCGAGCATATGAGTTGAAGGAAGCTGTATGATCTTTCCGTCAGGCATTACAGAATCCGCTGCGAATGTGTTAACCGCGCCCGCGAACGTGTCGTGCTTCGGACGTATTAAAAACAAAAACGGCAGACCGAACATCTTATGCACGATATTTTCCGTTGTCTCCATGTCCTCCTTCACCTGTGCGAGTGCCTCGCGCTCGCTTGCGAAGACGTCGTGCGCCTCTATCCAGAAAAACTCGCGGCCGCGGATAAACGGGCGCGTGGCTTTGCCTTCGTAGCGCCATACCTGGCAGCTTTGGTACATTTTCAGCGGCAGGTCTTTCCAGCCCTGGATCCACAAAGCGAACATGGTGTACATCGCTGTCTCGGATGTCGGGCGCAAGGCTAAACGCTCCTCAAATCTCTTGCCGTCGCTTCCGCCTTCTGTTATCCAGAAAACCTCAGCCTTGAAGCCTTTGGCGTGTTCCGATTCCTTTTCAAAGAAAGATTCAGGTATCACCGACGGAAACCAAACCGGTTCATGGCCTTTGGCCTCGAGCTCTTTTTCAAGCAGTGAATACATATTTTTCATTATTTTTACGGACCAGGGACGGTGGACTAAAAAGCCTTTGACATTGTAACGCATGTCCGCCAATTCGGCCTTGCTTATGACTTGCGTGTACCATTCGGAGAAGTTATCGGATTTTTTGACAGTCAACCCCTGTTCCTCGGACATAAAATCACTTACTAATTACATTCTAATTAACATATCTTTGAGCCTAGTTCGATACCGTCTTCTTTATCTAATTTTAGCAACACTACATTGTTATCTTTGTCTATAACGCCTAATACCAAAACTTCTGAAACGAAGTTGGCTATTTGCTTGGCCGGGAAGCCTGTAACAGCTATTATCATTCTGTTCAGAAGCTCCTCTTTCTTATACAATTTGGTCAGCTGTGCAGAGGATTTTTTAGTTCCGGATTTGCCGAAATCTATCCAAAGCTTATAGGCGGGCTTTTTGGCTTCCGGAAAATCTTCTACTTTCACAACTTTACCGGCCAGTATACCCAGTTTTTCGAAATCTTCGTAAGTGGGCATTAGAAATCACCAAGAAATCCGGCGGCTAAACAAAACGAGAATCTTTCATTCTGGAAGGCGTCCGCCCTTCTTTGCCGTCACCATTTTCACTCCAATCAATGAATTGAAATGTTCAAGTTTATAAATATGAACTTTGTAACGGAACGTTACTTTCCCCGTATGTTAAATACCGACTTTCATAAAATTTATACTAGAACGGGCATGGCAAAAAGATTCGCTGTTGTTATAGAGAAAGGAAAGAAAGATTATATAGCCACGGTTGCCAAGTTATACGGCTGCTGTGTCAGGGCCAAAACACTTGATGTGCTGATGAAAAGCGTTACAAAGGCCATCAAGCATTACCTGAAGGTGGAAAAGGACATAGTGGCGGTTGATTTTGTGGGTATCCGTATCATAGAGGCCGCGAGCAGGAAATTTTGCGTTATTATGGAGAAGGATATGAAATACTTCATAGCCTCTGTCCCTTCGTTACCTGGCTGTTTTACGCAGGCAGAAACAACTAACGGGTTAATCAAAAACATAAGAGAGGCCGCAGAGCTGTATCTTGAAGTGAAAAAAGACAATGAAAAAGTCGATTTCTTAGGCGTCCATTTCGTAGAGGTTTAGATAATGAGGCTTGTTCCGATTGCAGCCGTCAAACTCATAAAACTTCTGGAAAAAATCGGTTTCAGGGCGGTCAGGCAGAAAGGAAGTCATTTAACGCTTCAGCATCCTGACGGAAGGACAACGGTTGTGCCTATACACCCCGGGAAAGAAATAAGCAAAGGCACCCTGAGCGGCATTCTTAAACAAGCAAACCTCAGTAGGGAGGAATTCTTCAAACTCCTGAAAGAACTTCTGATATTACTAGGAATTATGCCTAAACGGGACGCCGGTTGAAAGCCGGGTGTCATCCAATTCTTTTTATCGGAACTCCTGAATACCGCACAGATAAATACCAATTTGTTATGGAACTATGTTTACCATAACCTATTAATTGCCGTGCGATAAATTTATCCAGGTCCGTGAAGTATGACAAAACCATTTGCTGTTGTAATTGAAAAAAACAAAGGATTGTACACGGCATCCGTTCCCCAGCTGGATGGTTGTTACGCCAAATCCAAAACCCTTAATCAGCTTATCAAAAAAGTGAATAAAACTATCAAGCATTATCTAAAAACGGAAAAGGATATACCTAAATCGGATTTCGTTGGTATTCGTGTAGTTGAATTGAATTCTACGAAAAGGTTTACTGTAGCAATAGAAAAATCGGGTAAAGATTATATAGCCTCCATTCCTTCTTTTCCCGGCTGCTTTACGCAGGCGAGGTCGATAAACGATCTTATCAAGTATATCAAGGAAGCGATTACACTTTGCTTGGATACAGGCGCGAAGCCTGCAAAGGCAGGTTTCGTGGGCGTGGAAATAATCGAGGTTTGACATGAGGCTAATCCCTATAACGGCCATTAAGCTGGTAAAAATCCTGGGAAAGGCCGGCTTTAAGGCTGTCAGGCAGGACGGAAGCCACCTTAGGTTGATACATCCTGACGGCAGGGCTACGACTATTGCGATACACCGCTCGGGGGAAAGAAATTCTCATATTGCTAGGGATCTTACCTGCCAGGACACAAAAAGGTTCCGAATAAAATGTGAACCGTCAATAATACTTTTCTATTTCCTGTTTAGTGCCAATCTTATCTATGTTTATAGTTCTGTTGGCATAGTCCACAACAAAGAAATCCTGTTATATCGGAACCGCGAAACCACGGCTCTATTTAAATTTTAACCGATATCGATTAATTGGTGCGTATTTTGGAAGATTTCGCCATACTTCATGCGATCGAGGAACTGATCAGGACGGCTTCAACTGACGCGGGCAGGCCGCATTTTGAAGATCCCAGATACAAATCAAAAGAGTTTGATGCTGCGAACCTTAGGCCCGTGGAAAAGAACGCCAAAAAAATATGTTTTGTCGACGGCGGATCGGCCGTTATTATGGAAGCTCCCAACTTCGCTATTGCAGCGCATCGCGTCTATTACTCAAAATACAACGGCGTTAAACGCGAATCTCCGAAACTTTCCAATATGATAGAATTCTTTTCGCTGACTGTTTCCAAACCGTCTTCAGGAGGCATAAACTATGATACAACCGTTTATTGTGAAGGCGAGGACGCCGAGCCTGTGATACCGGACAAAGAGGATGTTGTGTTCGATTCTTTTGACAAGACCATGACATCCGGGCCTGTAAGGGCGGATATAAGCCGCGTCGCCATGGTAGCGCGCGAATTCGCAGAATGGAAAATGATCGAACTGATAGCGCAGGGCGAGGACGCGGATATTATAGTGCGGGACGGCTCCCTGCAGACGATCAAGACAAATGAATCCAAATATGCTAACGCTGCCGCGGCTGCGTGCGCCCAGAAAAAAATCGCGCTTTGCGGAGTTTCGAAAACATCCACGCTTCTGACAACAACCGGCGCGGCGTTGCTGCCTACCATAAAAAATATAGCCGACAATAACGGTTTCGCGGACAAGAGCTGGTTTTATGAAAACATTGTTGAGATAAACCATCCTGACCACGATGCGGAAATGTTTGTGGCCAAGCTGCACCCGGCTTCGGATTATGTTTTCAGGGTAGAGATAAGCAAGAAGAGCCTCGAACATGCGAAAGCCGCGGACGTTATATCCGCGCTTGCCGTCAATGCAACAGACCTGTCGTTTCCCGGTTATCCGTACGGCCTGATAAATTCGGATATGATGGGGCGTGTGCCGAACGACGAGGCGGATTATAACAGGATAAAGACAATGGCAGCCGCTTCTGCAAAGGGTGCTTTGAAGGTATTGGACGCCGGACTGAAAGCCAGGAGTGCGCACGACGTGCTGGATTCGATGTGATTTTTATGGAAGTTGTAAGCCAGATAATCAACGGAGCGCAGGGTGAGATAATACTGCGTGAAAAATCCGACAAGCCCATAGAGCTGGGCGAGATTCTGATAGCCGAAGACAGCGACAACAAAATACTTCTGCAGGTTTACGATTTGCAATACGGCTCCCAGCTGGATCCGAAGAGGATAGAGTATGCGTCCGGCCTGACCATCGAAGAAAAATGGGAGGACCTCAAATTCCACGACCAGGAGCTGAGGAATTATGTGCTGGTTAAAGCAAAGGCGCTGGCGCAGATGAAGAAAGATGACAATACGATTCTCGTGCCCAAGCGGCTGCCGAAACACTTCTCCATGGTGCGTCGATTTTCAGAGGATGACAAGGAATTCATAGCAAAACAGGAAAACTCACTTTTACTAGGGAACCTGAGAAGCGGCTCCAAGGACCTTGGAATAAAGGTGCATATAAACGGTGTCGAGGCGTTATCGCACCATGTTTTAGTTGCTGCGACAACAGGCCGCGGCAAGAGCAACTTCCTCAAAGTAATGCTGTGGGATGTCCTGGACAAAGACTATTGTGGAATACTGGTGCTAGACCCACATGACGAATATTATGACGTTTTGGAGAAACACCCTGCCAGCAGGGAGAACCTTTTCTACTACACAAACAAAAAAGGGTTCGCAGGCGCCTACAGCTTACGCATAGACGTGAAAACCATAAAGCCCGACGACCTGTTTGGGGTCGTAAGCTTTACGGAGCCGCAGGAACAAGCCGTAATAAAATACTGGAAGGCTTTCGGAGAAAACTGGCTCCTGGAAATTGCCAGGGACAAAGAATGCATTTTTGAAAAGGAAGGCGTACATCCAGGCAGTTTATCGGTCGTACAAAGGAAAATACACACCAAGCTGGGCATACAATTCGAAGACGGGAATTTTGCGTGCGACAATGAAGTTTTCGACATATCCGGCGGCGAAAAGACGATCGACGATGTGTGCCGCCTTTTATCCACAGGCAAAAAGGTCGTCATGGACACGTCGATGCTTATGGATGAGGCGGAACTACTGGTAGGCAGCATCATAGCCAACCGCATACTCGAGGTTTACAAGGCGAAAAAAGCCGAGAACAGGCTGAAAGAGTTTCCCGTGGTTTCAATTGTGATAGAAGAAGCGCCGCGCGTCCTGGCCGAGAATAAAATAAACGAAGCGAACAACATTTACGCAACCATAGCGCGCGAAGGCAGGAAATTCAAAGTGGGACTGATCGCAATCACGCAGCTTTCTTCGGTCATACCAAAAGAGATAATGGCCAACATGAACACGAAAGTCATATTCGGCAACGAACTAGCCGTTGAGCGCGAGGCGATCATTTCGAGCGCTTCGCAAGACCTTTCAAAGGACGGCAAAAACATAGCGAGCCTTAACAAAGGCGAAGCGATAATAAGTTCCATATTCACAAATTTCGCGATACCTGTAAAGGTCCCGCTGATAGATGAATTGGCCAAGCCGGCTGCGCGCAGCCAGCCGGTCCAGAGAAAGGTAATGTGACACAGCATTAATAGCTTACACGATAAGTGGTTCTTATGCCCAGTTTTGCCCATATATCAGACTGCCACTTAGGCGCGTGGCGCGACAAGACGCTGCGCAAATTAAACCTTGAAGCGTTCGAAAAGGCGATGGACAAGTGCGTGGAAAAAAATGTGGATTTTATCCTGATCTGCGGCGACCTTTTTGACAAAAACATTCCAGACCTTGACATAGTGGAACAGGCCACAAGAAAGATGCGCCAGGTGCGCAATCAAGGAATAGAAATCTATGTAATATACGGATCCCACGACTACAGCCCTGCGGCCACATCAATCATAGATGTTTTGCACAGCTCCGGCCTGTTCACGAAGATAATGGACGCTGACAATGCCACGGACAAAGTAAGCCTTAAATTCCTTCATGACAAAAAAACGGGCGCCAAGATCGCGGGCATCTCCGGAAGGCGGGCGTCAATTGAAAAATATTATTACGAGATGCTGGACCGCGAGAAACTGGAAAGTGAAGGCGGGTTCAAGATCTTTGCGTTCCACATAGGTGTCAACGAGCTGATGGGCGGAAGCATGCACACGGACGAATGCATTCCGGTCTCGTTTTTTCCGCGTAATTTTGATTATTACGCGGGAGGCCACATACACAGCAGGACTGAAAAAAAAGAAAACGGTTACGGGCTTTTTGTCTATCCCGGTACGACGTTCGGCTGGAATTACAACGACCTTGAGAACGCAGCCAACGGCGAAGAAAGGGGTTTTTTCATAGTCGATTTTGACAGCTCTGTTAAAAACGTCGAGTTTGTAGAAACAATGAAAAACAGCGTGAAGTTGTTTGAGATTAATGCGGACAACAAGACTACGGACGACGTTAGAAAGATGCTTGATAAAATTTGCGACGATAACAGCTTTGAAAATTGCATAACGCTGATAAAAATAAAAGGCGTTCTGGCATCGGGCAAAAGCTCTGATATAAACACCCAGCCGGTCAGGGATAAAATCTATGCGAAAGGGGCCGTGAACGTTTTCATAAACAGGAACGCGCTTTCCTCCAAAGAATTTGACGATATAAAAATCAAAGCGGATGCGCGGGAAACCATAGAGGAACGCATATTCAGGGAGCATTCGGGGATGTGCGCTGCTTATTCGTTAAACACGCTGAAAGGCGACGAAGGCGCCAGAAGCGCCAAAGCCGTCCTGGACGCGGCTAAAGAGGGGAAAAAAGAAAATGAAACGAAAAGCGATTACGCAGACAGGATAGCTGCAAAAATCGCGCGAATACTCGGGGCGGGAACGTGATTTTGGGAAGATTGAAACTAAACAATATCAGATCTTATGTAAACGAAGATGTACAGTTTCCTGCCGGAGCCATCCTGTTCGAAGGCGATGTGGGATCGGGAAAAACAACGATATTGATAGCGATAGAATTCGCTTTGTTCGGGCTTAGTTCCGACTTAAAGGGCGACCACATCCTGAGGGCCGGTTCGGCGAAAGGTTTTGTAGAATTGTCGGTGAACGTGGCCGGAAAAGAGCTGATACTGCACCGCGGCCTGGAAAAAACCAACGGCAAAATTTCACAGACTGACTGCTATCTAGAGTTTGACGGCTTGCGCGAGGATTATTCTGTCACAGAAATGAAATCCCGCGTGCTTTCCATACTGGGGTTCAATGAAAAAACACAGCCGCAGGCATCCTCGGTTATTTACAGGTATGCGGTTTTCACTCCGCAGGAAAAAATGAAAGAGATATTGTCATCGGATGCCGACGAAAGACTGGAAACCATAAGGCGCGCATTTATGATGGAAGACTACAAGAATGCGGTGTCCAATGCCGAAGAATTCCGGAAATTGCTGCGCCTCGGGATAAGAGCAGCCGAATCGGATATTGCAGACCTTGAAAACCTTAGAGAAAATATAAAGGCCTATGAAAACGAGCGCGGCTATGCGCAAAACGACATATCCAAGCTGGCTGAATTAATCGAGAAGGAAAGGGCTGAATTAAACTCGGTTTCCGAAACATTGGAAAACCTGCGGAAGCTGCGCGAGAAGCATGCCTCACTGAGCGCCGAGATAGATTCTTTGAGCAGGATGATATCCAACGAAGAGAAAAACATGCAATCAATGTCGCAAAAATCCATTTCCATATCCTCCAGGATGGACGCGTTGAGGGATAAGATGAAAATACTGGGGGATAAAAAAACTTCGGCAGCGTCTGAAATGACAGACCTGACAACGGCGCTGGGCATTGAAGACAGCATTCTTAACATCGACGAAAATCGGATAACCGGGATCAGGAGCAAAATAAAAAGCGACGTAGAAAACAGCCTTGCCGAGATTACAAGGACAAAAACAAAACTGCAGGACATGGAAAGCCTGCTGACAAAGGGTGTGTGCCCTGTCTGCGAACAGAATATCGACACGACGCACTTCACAGACCGCATGAACGGGCAAGCTGAGAAACTAACCCTGGTTGAAAAGGCGCTCAAGGAAAAAAGGGTTTACGAAGCTGCGGCGGACAACCTTGTTTCCCTGCTGTCTTACATGAAAAACCTGAATACCGAGGCTGAGATGCTTGCGCAATCTTACGCAGACGAAATTAACAGGCAGAAGGAACTTTCCGAGGATATCGAAAAATCCATAAAATCCATAGCCGATGCCAACAAGAATAAGGACGCGTTGTCCGAGGAAATAAAAAATCTTGGCCTGGAAATAGTCAAGATAGCGGACCTTGAATCCAAAGAAAGGCTGCACAGAAAATCACTGGAAACGCTCTCTTCAGAGCATTCGGCCAAAGGCCAGAGGCTAAAAGACCTGGCAATTATGATCGAGAGCGATGCCGAAAGGGTAAAATCAATGGAGTTAAAGCTGGAACGCATCAAAGCCGCGAAAGAATGCTCAGACTGGCTGGGGGCGTACTTCATTCCGTCGGTCGAGAACATTGAACGGCATGTGTTCGCTGTGTACAACCGCAATTTCGACGCATTTTTCAAGAAATGGTTCTCAATGCTTATGGACTCCGGAGAAATAGCTGTGCGCGTGGACGACAAATTCACGCCTGTCATTGAACAAAACGGCTATGAACAGGACGTTGACGCATTAAGCGGCGGCGAGAAAACCTCGGTTGCGTTAGCGTACCGGTTAGCCTTGAACACTGTTGTGAAGGAGATAGCTATTTCTTTAAGAAACAACCTATTGATCCTTGACGAGCCTACGGACGGGTTTAGTAAAGAGCAATTGCACAGGATGCGCGACATATTAAACGAGCTTCAATGCGACCAGGTTATAATCGTTTCGCACGAAAAGGAGCTGGAGGCGTTCGTAGACAACATAATCGAAGTCCGTAAAGAAGGAAACGTTTCGAAAATAGCCAAGCGATGACTATGCCACTGAAAATAAACTTTGAAGGCCATGACGGGAATCTGCTGTCGGGTGTTTTGCACAAAAGCAAAAAAGACGACAATTCGATAGTAATTTCCGTCCACGGTTTTGGCGCGGACAAGAATTACTGGATAATCAAAGAACTGTCAAAATACCTTGACAAGAAAGAAATAGCGTCGATGCGCTTTGACTTTATGGGTGCCGGCGATTCCGAAGGCGATGTGAAGGATTCCACAATCGAACAGATGGTCGGCGATTTGAACGCTGCTGTAAAGTACGCAAAAGAAAAGGGCTACAAGAAAATAGCTGTTACAGGCCACAGCCTCGGGGGCATGGTAGCAATCATTGCAGCTACGCTGAACAAGGACGTCCACGCGCTGATGCTGATGGCGCCTGCCATAGACATACGACATGCGATAAAAAAGCGGATGGACACTTACAAACACACAAAAGACGGCATGGCTGAGGTTGCGAAAACAAAGGTAAAAAAGAGTTTTTTGAAAAACATATCGCGGCATGTGTATAACGAGGCCAGAAATCTAAAGATACCTGTTTTAATTATCCACGGAGACAGCGACAAAAGCACGGATATAGAAAATGCCAGGAAGTTTTTTAAAAAACTACAGACGGTAAAGAGATTAGTAACGGTTAAAAACGCGAACCACCATTTCAGCAAGAGATCGCATCTGGATGTTTTGTTAAAAGAGGCGCACAAATGGCTGGTTAAAAATAACAATATCCAGCGACGAGTACGAAAGCATGAGAGCTACGATAGAGGTTTTGAGTGACAAAGAACTGATGAAACAACTAAGGGCTAGCAAGACTGCGAAATCCAAACCGTTTGAAAAGGTCGCTAAAGAACTGGGAATCTAGAATTCATCCTTGTGTTTTATTGCGTGTATTTCTATTTTGGCTGTAAAATTGATATTTGCCGGATTTTTCAATAGGGTTCTTCAATAACTACTTCTCTGATCTTTTCAAAGTCCTTTTTGTTTTTTGTCAATACTTTGGAACCCTTGTAAAAAGCTGTAGCAGCGATAATTGCGTCAGGTATTTCTACGCCGTAATTTCTTCTGAACTCTCCGGATTTTTGGGCAATTTCGTTGTCAAGAATAATTTTTTCGAACAGTTTAATCAGTTCGTTTAGTTCGTTTCTTCTGTCTGCTGATACAGCCTCTTTACCGGCAAACAGCTCTGCTTCTGTAACTGACGAGATATACCCAATGATTTCCCTGTCACCAATTTGTCTAAGTATCTTCTTTGCAGGCTCAAATCCTCTCAGATGATCAACCAGAACATCGGTATCAACCACAAATGCAGGCTTCATATCCCAAACCTCGTGGCCCTTTTGCCCCAGCCTTTTCTGATTTCCCTTGTATACTCCTCTCCGGTTTTTTCTGTTTTCCAACTGCCAAACGTTTTTTCCACTATACCAGAATTTACGTTTCTTTTTTTGCTGTCATTTTCCTCGTCCAAGTGCTTCCCGATGACCTCGTTCGCTACTTTGGACAAGTTTTTCGTGTTACCGTATTTTTTTAGGGAAGTCTCTACAAGTTTTCTGTAAACATCGTCCCTGATTTCCAGCGTTGTCTTCACCATATTACCGTATTACCATATAACCGTTTTAATATAAACATCTATGTTATCCCAGTCGTTAACTTTACAGCTCAGATATTGCCAACCTTTAATAAAATCAGACACTGATATTATCGAATGCGTTCGGAACCAAAATTCATCACTAACGAGCCGGCGGTTTTGTTCGGGAAAACTTTGGTAATTGCGGATCTGCACATAGGCGTAGAGTACGAATTATACAAAAACGGCATCAGAATACCGAAACAAACGGAGAAGCTGCTCTCCCGGATCAAAAACCTGATAAAAGTCACAAAAGCCAATAAATTGATACTTCTAGGCGATCTGAAGCATTTTATACCGTATCTGTCAATTCAGGAGATGCGGGAGATGCCTAAATTTCTTGAAGAGCTTTCAAAACTTGTTAAAGTTGATATCGTGCCTGGAAATCATGACGGTGACTTAAAGAAGTTTTTACCAGCCCATGTTGAGTTCCATGAAACAGCCGGCTTTCTGGATTCCAATGTATACTTTAATCATGGCCACAGCTGGCCTAAAACAGATGTTTTAAAGGCTGAATTTCTTGTTATCGGACATTTACACCCTTGCATAGAATTTAGAGACAAATTAGGCTTCCGATTCATTGAACAGGCATGGATAAGGCTTAATTTGAGCAAAAAGCGGCTAACAGGCCATTATAAATCACCTGAAATGAACCACAAAGTTAAAGATCTGAAAATCATAATTATACCAGCTTTTAACAGATTCGTCGGCGGCAGGCCCTTCGGACCAACCGAGAAAAGCAATGCACCGGTAATAAGGATGGCTGACAGGAAAAGCGCAGAAGCCTATATGTTGGACGGGACTGATGCCGGGAAATTAATGAGATTCTGGAAGTGAAAATGTGTATTCAAAACCCCTTGAGAAGATGCTGCGAAAGAAGAAAGTGGAAGCGGGCGACGATGTACGGATAACGAAGGAAAAGAACTCCTACGCCGGAACCGTTATGCCGAAAAGCGAGTCGGCGGATGCTAACATAATCCTGATTAAACTTGAAAACGGCTACAATATCGGCATAGATTACAACTCAAAGGTGAGGATAGAAAAATTAGGAACGAAGTCCAGGCTGGAAAAGTTCCCGACGCACGCGTTTACCTTTGACCCGAAAAAGCCGACCATTATGATTTTGCACACAGGAGGAACAATCGCATCGCGTGTTGATTACAAGACTGGAGGCGTTTCGCCGGCCTTTACACCGGAAGAATTTATCGCAATGTTCCCCGATTTAACGAAAATAGCAAACATCAAATCGAGGATGATAATGAACATCGCTTCGGAGGACATGGACCATACAAGGTACGGTCATATCGCAAAGGAGATTGAACGCGACATTAAACTCGGATTAGACGGCATTATTCTCGGGCACGGGACCGATACTCTTCATTATTCCGCGGCCATGCTAAGCTTTATGCTGCAAAATTTGCCGGCTCCAGTTATTTTGGTCGGCTCGCAACGCTCTTCGGACAGAGGCAGCAGCGACGCGGCGTTGAATCTGGCATGTGCCGCAAATTTCATAACCAAAACGGATTTTTCCGGCGTTGCGGTCTGCATGCACGAAAACCCGTCTGATGACGGATGCCTTATATTGCCTGCGACAAAGATCAGGAAAATGCATACGAGCAGGCGCGACGCTTTCAGGCCTGTGAATGCGAATCCTATTGCCCGCGTTGGAAGCGACGGCAAAATCGAAATGATCGCGGAAAATTATTTAAAAAAGGACAAGAAGCGCAACACCATAGTCAACGTAAACATGGACCCGAAGGTCGCGATAATAAAAATGTACCCTATTGCAGAACCGACGATACTTGATTTTTATTTGAAGAACGGCTACCGCGGCATCGTGATAGAAGGGACCGGACTCGGGCACGTTCCTGCGTCGCCGGAGGATCCGAAAAAATCATGGCTGCCGTCAATTAAAGCTGTTGTAAAAGCTGGCATGACAGTTGTCATAACGTCGCAAACGATACACGGCGCAACGAACAAACACGTCTATAAAAATTTACGTTTGCTCGAGGCGACAGGCGTGATATTCGGCGAGGACATGACAACCGAGGCCGCATATACAAAACTGTGTTTCGTTCTCGGTAACACGAAAGATCCCGCCAAGATCAAAGAAATGCTGCTCACGAATATTGCGGGCGAAATTTCACAGAGGAGAGAGTTGAGGCAATTTCCATGACCGTTAACATAGATTACCAGAAAATAGGCCTTAAGTACGGCGTTGAAATACACCAGCGGTTAGCTACGACGCGCAAACTGTTCTGCGCCTGTCCGGCTCGCATTTCCACAGAACAGCCGATTGGGACGATTAACCGCAAACTTCGGGCCGTGGCCGGAGAACTTGGTTTAATTGACATGGCTGCAGCCTATGAATTTATACGCAACCGCATGTTCACTTACCAGATTTTCAAGAATGAAACCTGCCTCGTCGACATAGACGAAGAACCGCCCCACCCTATCGATCCGGAAGCTGTGAAAACTGTTTTGGAGCTGGCGTTATTAATGAAGGCTGACATACCCGGCGAGATACATGTGATGCGCAAAACTGTGATAGACGGCTCGAACACATCCGGTTTCCAGCGCACGGCAATAGTCGGGCTCAATGGCGTGTTAAGTTATGCTAACAAAAAGGTTTTCATCCCTGTAATAGCTGTGGAAGAGGAATCCGCCGGGATTGTTGCAAATGACGGCGACAACGTAACTTACAGGCTTGACAGGCTGGGCATTCCACTTGTGGAAATATCCACGGGATTGCTGCAGGGGTTAACCCCGAAGGATGCTGTTGAAATCGCATACCACATCGGCATGCTCGTAAGATCGACAGGAAAGGTTTTGCGCGGGCTGGGAACCATAAGGCAGGATGTCAATGTTTCCATAGACGGCGGCAACCGGGTCGAAATAAAAGGCGTGCAGACCCTCGACCTTATTGAAAAAGCGATCGAGTACGAAGCGCAAAGGCAACTCGCATTAAAAGAGGTTAAAGACGAATTAAAAAGCCGCGGATGCAAGCTTGAACTGTTTGAAAAGCCGCAGGACGTAACTCATATATTCGCGGACTCCAAATCCAAATTCATCAAAAAAATACTTGCCGAGAACAACAAAATTTACGGTTTCAATCTGGCCAAATTTGGCGGGCTTCTCAAAAAAGACCTATGCCCCGGAAAAACGTTTGGAAAAGAATTGTCTGAGTACGCGGTTGCACAGGGCGTTGGCGGGATAACGCACACGGACGAGGATTTAACAAATTACCAGATGGACGCCGAGATGGACCGTGTTAAAGCTTTCCTGGGGCACGAATTGGAAGACTGCACTGTCATTGTGGCAGGACAGGGCGAAAAAGTTGTGCGCGCATGCAATGCTGTTTTAGAACGCTGTAAAACGGCATTATTCGAAATCCCGCGCGAGGTGCGCGCGGCGAACGAGGACGGCACGACAAAGTTTTCGCGGCCGTTGCCCGGCTCTTCGCGACTTTATCCTGAAACCGATATACCGCCGTTCCGCATAACAAAAAACCTTATTGAAGAAACGAGGAAGCACATACCTGAAACCTGGGACAAGAAACTTGGACGTTTTGTAAAAATGGGGTTAACCAAAGAACTTTCAGACCAGATCATACGATCAGAATATCTCAACGACTTTGAAAACATAATCAAGAATACAGGCGTTTCCGCGAAATTCGCCGCTTCGGTACTGATGTCTACCATGACCGAATTGCGGCGCGAAGGCGTGAAGGTCGAGAAAGTCAATGAAGAAAAAATGCTGGAGATATTCAAGCTCCTTGAAGCGAAAAAGATAGGCAAAGAGGCTGTAAACGAAGTTTTGAAGGGCGTGAGCAAATATCCCATGCAGACAGTTGATGAGACGATCAGCAAACTGGGATTGAAAACGATTTCGAAGGAAGAACTTCGCGCCATTATCAGGGATGTTGTGCAGAAGAACATCAATGTTATCAAGAAAGACAAAAAAAGCGCGGTGAAAAAATTGATGGGAACCGTAATGAAGCACGTGCGCGGCAAGATAGACGGCAAGGTTGTAAACCAAATCCTGATAGAAGAAGTCAAGAAAAGCCATGCTGTGGGCCCGCCGTGACTACGACCCACGTGTAAGGTTCTCCTGCTTGCTTGGTGTGATCCAAGGCCACGATGAAGGCTTGTCGGTTGACGCAATGGACCAATGGCACAAGTGGTGGATGGACGATGAGCTTGCCAGGGATATTGACATATCCCACACCCGGCAGTATTACGGAGACCCACAGGCGATGTTCGATGATTGCCTCGACGATTTGGGCAGCGGTAAGGCCCCCGCGCTTCGGCCTTCAATTCTCAACACAATTATCGCGCACATTCAAGACGAACCCGTCGATTCCATTGAACACATCCAGCGGTCCATCAACGCCAGTCCGTCCCGTCTTGGTTCGCTGCGCAAGAACGTAAGCGACCTTGACGACTACAGGTACGACAAGCATTTATTAAGGAACAGATGGAATGCCTTTCTGACCGAAGTGCGTAAACATGATGAGGAGCTTTGCTCGAAGTTGGCCGCCTGACCACACAGATATAAGCTTTCCGCACGATCTATGCACAGACAAAGGTGGTAGGAATTCGTTCAAATGACAATGAGAGTGCTGTCAGCAGAGTCGGGAAGATGTCACTGGATCAGCTTAGGAATCTTGATCCAAAGCAATACGGCTTCAAGGGTGTAGCTGATTTTCTTCTATATGAATTGATCAGTGAAAACGACCTTGGTTACGAAGAATTCCACGCTAGAGTGGATCGGCGAATCACTAGAGTTCTGCGGAGCAAACACAGAGACTACTTGCAGGTCTACAGTCATGACTTTGCCGGAGACCAGAGCCGCGAATTAGAGATTGCAGGTGAAGTCGATCAAATCGTTGAGCGGGAATTCAAAGCTGAAGTCGAGGAACTCACCAATTACTGGCGTCAGCAGGGAAAGCTGTAACCGGACATCTTAGTTTGGACTCGTTAGGTGGACCGAGAGGAGGGCACTATGACTTCCGTCACGCTGGCCGGACAAACACGTTGCTCTGTGTGTGCTCAGGAGCCCGCCGAACTACCTGTCAACGGCTCCCGGTATTGCAAGGGATGCTGGGCCAAGAAGCGCGAACTCGCTGAGGAGTGCCGTCACCAACTGAACTTGCATATCATGGGGCATTATCGTTCGTGACTGGTTCAAGCCTGTATGTAAATCCTGTCCGGCGGTCGCCGTCCTCAATTATCCGCATGCCCTCGTACGTGGGATGGCTCCTTGCCCATCTGGTCCAATAGGCAAACGACCCTGCCACGGTATTTTTGTCAGCGTATCCAGAAACAAGAGCCTGCTTAAAATCATGGTACTTCATAGTACCTGTCTCCTGCAGAACGCGCAGGCCTGTGGATATGGCGGTCTGACTGAACTGCTGTCTTCTTCCGAACTCGTCAGGGAATTGTTTCCTCGTTATACTCCATACAGTACCGACTGGCATTCCGGATGCTCTAGCAATGTGTGAGTAGCTATAACCGTCTCTGAGCAGCCTCCCTATCTCCTCATAAGGGGATTGTCCGATAACTGGCTCTGCTTCCTCCATGCCCTGCCCAACGATTGCCCATCGCACGCTGGGCTTTGCGAATTTCAGCATCGTGTTTATGCCTTCCTGTGACGGGTATCCTGTAACCGGGGAGTAAAACAATTCTTTAAGCATCTGAAGCTCATCCTGGACCAGAGGCTTGCTGCTCAAAACTGACAGCAACCCGTCCAGATAATCTTCCTTGGAAAGCTGCCTCTTTTCCATCCTGTCGCGCGCGCTCTGGTCGCCGGCCATGTAGACAGGGTCGCTTTGCAGCCCGTCAGACAGCTGCCGGAATGTCGGGACATCAGCTGGGCTTGAGTTATGCAACGCCTCAAGGTTGTCCAACATTGCCAGCGAGCGGTTTGCTGCACGAATCAGGCCATTGTACCTTGACGCGGCGCTTTCTATCCATTCATCCGGCATTTCCCTGAACCCTGCTAATCCATCCAGCTGGTTCTTGTAATGGTTTTTCCTGCCTTCGTATTTTTGCCTGAGGCTGTGCATCTTCCTCTGGAACAGGTCAGGCACTTCCTCGTAACCTGCTGCGGTCAGCAGCTCGTTGGTCGCGGACGGGCCGAGGCTCATTGCAGTGGATAGTTTTAGAATAGTGCCACGGGCAGGGATTACCCCTCTCTTCATGTCTTTTACCACGTAAGGCGCAATTGACGTTCTCGTGATGACATCTCTCAGCGCATGCCTGTCTCGGTTGAAGTATTTCCTGGACAGTTCCCCGAACCTTTCATCAGTCGGCATGCAGAATTTATCATGGAAAAAGTATTTAAGCGTTTTTCTCTTGCATTTCCCAGCAGTTAATTTTCATGTTACGATTTTTTTAATGGCAGTCATACGGGCTGCTCACCTCAGCTGGCCAACAAAGGTATTTACGCTTTTTCCTTTAAGCGTTGTCGTGAAAGCAGAATTTGATACAGCAACAGAGGGCAAAGAAACCCAGTTTTCTGTTTCAGAAGTCCTGTAAACAGTGGAAAAAGCTGCAGTATCAATGTTGTCCAGCTTAAAACTCACGGAGGCATCTCCTGTATTGTTGTTGATAACGACAACAATAAATCTGTTATTTGCGGTGTCTTTAAATGCTGTAACTTTGACGCCTGCGATATTTGACTGGGCATCTACGCGAACGGCTCCCGGCTTAACGTACCGGGAATACTGGCCCATGGCGTAGTACTGTTTCTGTATATCGTAACCCAGGTATTGAGCCCCGGAATTCTTGAGGGTTACAAGACTGCTAATGGGAGACCTTGTATTGTCCCATTCCCCAAAGAACCCCCACATGTAATCAACGGCACTTGCGCCGTAATCAGAAATAAGGTCATGTACAAGGTTTGCCCATTGGAAGCCATCTGGCACATAAAACTCGGTCATCCACACGGGAACGCCGTACTGCACGCTCATGCCTTTGATAAGTTTCTTTATCCCGGGACTGTCCTTTACCATCCCGCCTACTTGAAGCTTGCAATCACCGTAATCATATAAGTGATAAGCGAGAGCGCCTACATACTGGCGCGCCTGCTCATCCTGAAGCACGGTATCAATGCGCTTGTAGGCCTCGCATGGGTTAACATCATCGGAAATTACTATCTTGGTGGCAAAACCTTCAGCTCGTAACTTCGGTCCTAATAGCTTGATTACATCTCTAATATAGGTACCGGGTATATTTGCCTGTTTCGTGTCAGTGAGCAGCCCGGGCTCATTCATAATAGAATAATAGGGCATCTCTACACCAAGTTCGCGATAGCGTTTGACAATAGCCATTGCCCATTCCGCATATTCCTCGGGGTTTCCAGTATTCATCCAAGTTTCTGGTTTAAGGGGTGAGAAAAAGTAGGTAGCGACTCCGCGATTTATGAGCCGTCTTACGTGATTTGCCAATCCATCTACTCTCCTAAAATTGAAATTGTACTTCGATAAATCTGTGATCTTGGGATCATTGTTGTCATTAACAGGCTCGATAGCACCTTCTGCTTGTGTCCTGACACGGGTGAGTCCTAGGTCTACATAGAGCATGTCCAGAATTTTCTCCTGTTGTGCGTTAGGCACAATTGTTGCCGCTTCTCCATCTGATCCTGGAATCATATTGTTGAACATGTGGGAGTCGTTGAAGAGCCGCGCTGTGGAGCCAAACCCTTCCATAGTCTGGTACTGGACACACCCATCAATACTTATGTCAGCTTGGTTTGGATCAGGTTTTGGGCACGTTGGTTTCAGCGTAGTTGTTGTAGAGACGGAAGTTGTTGATGTTGTCGTAGATATAATGGTGGTTGTAATGGAAGGCAAGGTTGTTGTCGTGAGGTCTATAGGTTGTATAGTGGGGTTGGGAATTACGTGACTGGTAGTTGTAGTAACTACGGTTGTCGTGGCTGTATACGAGTTATATGTCGTACACCCACTCACTATTATCACAATGGCAAACAATATCAGGATTCGTGACATAATGTTATCTCTGACCGTTGCATGTATAAATCTCATGTATCCTCCAGTCGAGCCTGTCAACTTAAGGCTTGTAGTAAGGATATGCCCTAACAAGGACATATCCTTAAAAGGTGGTTAATGGAACTACAAGCTATAATGAATAGGATTGTTTCGCTTAAAATATTCAAGCGAAACAAAATACCAGCCGAAA
>JACPZZ010000007.1 GCA_016195275.1 Candidatus Aenigmatarchaeota archaeon
AAAACAATAGAATCCCGCTGGTACAAACACAGGCGTACGCCATGGAATAAAATAAAAAAGGGCGACACCGTTTATTTCAAAAATTCAGGCGAGCCAGTTTCCATCAAAACCAGGGTTAAAAAAGTTATGCAGTTTTCTGGCCTGTCGCCACAGAAGACGATGGAAATATTGGACAGGTACGGAAAGGCCGACGGCATAGAGGAACAGGACTTCAAAAAATTCCACGAAATGTTCAAAGACAAAAATTATTGTGTTTTGGTTTTCCTTGAAAAGCCGGAAAAGGCGGAGCCGTTCAATATAGACAAAAAGGGCTTCGGAGCCATGGCGTCCTGGATAACCGTGGATAACATAGCCAAAATAAAGTCCAATTAACGCTTAAAGTTATCAATTAAAACCTCGGCAGACAGAAGATAAAGCAAATAGAAATAGATGCATAGTAGCTAGAAGCATATGCATACAAACAGCATATGTTTCAGTTAACAGTGGGCCTGTAGCTCAGCTTGGACAGAGCGGTTGCCTTCTAATGGCCTTTTCTTAGAAAGAAAAGGCCAGCCAAAAGAAGCGAGCAAAAGGTCGTGGGTTCAAATCCCATCAGGCCCGCTAATTATCCGCAACATGACCTTCCTCATCGCAAAGGATAATAGCGTGGAACAGAGTCAGGATTAGCTGTAATCTTAGCGGTGGCAGTAATCCCGTGCCTGGATACCGAAAGAAAGATTGATAAATCTAACTCATATGTAATAGTTTGCATGGATAACCCTGACTCCCCTGAACGGTATGTCGTGGGATTGGCTGAGCGAGTCCGAAGGGGATACTACACGACACTCTCCAAATCATTCACGCCCTTGGTGCCGGTTGCATTGTCGGGTCTGTCTATGGGTCTTAAGAAGGCTGGCGTGGATTTCCGAGGAGCTGATATTGTCGAGCTTGGTCTTGGTTGTGCGAGTCTCGGCTCTTGGATGTACTACTTCACTTGTTGGCGAACCTTGAAGAGAAAGTATGGGGATATCTATGAGAGGAGTCCATTTCGCCGTGTTTATGATTGGTTCACTCACTGACATACTCCCACGAATTAATTCATGGGGTTCTGCTTTTCTTTGAAAATCCGATGATTTTCAAGGCAAGAAAACCTGAAGGTTTTCTATGTCCTGTATTTTCGCCTTCATTTCTCACGATTAGAACGGGTTTTGCAGAACCATCATATGACGAGTTTGAAGGTCGCTGTCGTTCCATGCGTTGCCCCTTCAGGGATATCAGTGTTCCCTTTGCACACATCACTGTCTGTATGCAATCGGAATACATCCTTACAACGGAAATCCGATGATTTCCGTGCATAGGAAACCTGATGATTTCCTATGTCCCATTACAATGAACGATCACGGGGGATGTTTCCAACCTTGCTTATCAGGGATTTACAGGAGGGAGTATAATGCCGAAGCAAGACTTTCCTCTGACGATATCATGACTGAAAGGATATTTAAATTGGGTGGTATATGATGTTCCGATACGGTTCGCATTCATCCCACGATTTTTAATCGTGGCTTTCTGTTATGGAATATGTAATTTGCTGCTTGCGCAGTAACCCTGTCAGGCATCGTCCCACTGTTCCTTAACGACACCTTATCGTTCTAATCTCATTCTTGAGAAAGACGAGACATATTTGCAGACCAGTCTTTTTATCTTCCCAATTCAAAGAACATTTATGACGCGTTTGATTTGTGTGGCATCCGGCAAGGGCGGAGTCGGCAAGACGACCGTAGTTTCCAACCTTGCCTCGGCGATTACAAAACTGGATAAAAAAGTCATGGTTATCGACGGCAACGTCACTACGCCGAACATCGGTTTCCATCTAAACATGCCTTTAACACCGACAACGCTGCATGACGTTATGCGCGGCAAAGCAAGGATCCGCGACGCTATTTACAGGCACGAAACCGGCTTCTACGTTTTGCCGGCAGGAATATCGTTTGACGAAATGAAAGGCGTTGACACAGCAAGGTTGAGCGAGGTTGTCGCAAACCTAAACGGTACAATGGACATGATCATAGTGGATTCCGCGGCCGGTTTGGGAAGAGAGGCGCAATCAGCAATGGACGCAACCAATGAAATGATTTTAGTCACCAATCCGGACCTGCCTTCTGTCGCGGACGCATTGAAAACCATAAAAATAGCGCACGGCAAAGGAAAGCAAATAACAGCCGTTGTGCTTAACCGAATAAGAAACCACAAGCACGAAATGACAAAAGAAGAGGTCGAGGAAATGCTCTCCGCGCCTGTTGCCGCGGAAATCCCGGAAGATCTGGGCATCCCGATTTCAATAGCGCTGCGCAAGCCCATAGTCCAAACAAATCCGCGCTCGCCGGCAGCTGAAGAAATAACAAAACTCGCCCACGCTTTAGTGGGCCTGCAATACCAGAAAAGAAATTTCGGCCTGATCTCAAGGATCTTCGGTTTTATTTTTGAATGAAATTATTTGGTTCTTAAAAAATCCTGCAGCTCTTCGCGGTTTTTCGGAACAAATGCATTATGTTTCGAGGCCATTTTCTCCTTGAAATCGTCAGTTGCAAGGAACGGCACTATGAAATTTCCCTGGGGTAAAACAGACGCAACAGGCTCGTCCTCTCCGGAATCGCCGATGTAAAGCGTTGTCTCTGGCCGCAAATTGCCTTCCCTGAAAAACCTGTCTTCCAGGACTTCGGCCTTTCTTCCGTAAATGTCTGTGTTAAATCCTATAACTTTAGAACCCGAACCCACTATTCCATGAGCCACGATCTTCCCAAAAAGTCTTAGCCTGTCCAGGCCCAGTATATGAATTATGCTGCCTGAATAAGAAACAGATAATATACCTGTTTCTTTGCCCGCTTGTGCAGCAGTAGATACAGGCATTAAGACATTATCATCCAGATCACTTCTGTGCGAGCGTGCATACTTGTATATGGCCCTGCTAAAAACTAGGATTGGCATATCGCTTAAAACACGCCTGTTAAAAAGGTCGTAAACATCATTGATCGGGATTTCGCCGGCTTCGTACCTTCTAACCATTTTTTCTAATTGCCCTTTCGTCAAAGCAAGCCTTGCCACATCAGCAGCCTTCCAAACCTGGCCATGTTTCAAGCCGTTGACAGCATGACCCAGCGCAGCATAAGCTATTGTTTTGTTGAGACCTTCGTCCGTAGGAGGTTTGAACAAAGTTCCGTTCCAGTCAGAAACTATTCCCTGGTAGGCCATACTACAAAAACAGCGGTTAACTTATTTAAGCTTATTCCACATTTGCGGTGTTAAAGTATTTGTTGGTGTTTGAATAAACGAATTGAAAGAACTTGATTTCATTAAAAAAATCGAAGAACAGGATTGCACAGGAAAACGAACTACTCTGTAAAATTATTTGTCATAATATTCGTGTGTCGATACAGGAAATTGATTAAACCATCAAAAAGAATAGCCACATTGGTATGATAATTATTTTACCAGCGATATCAAAAGTATCTTTACTTAATAATATTCCGAACGAGGAATCAAATTTACTGATGAATTCAGGCAGACCTGTATCTTTCACGGAGACAGAATTTTGATATTTCACTTCTATAGGTATAACTACACCATAGATATCTAGAATAAAATCAACCTCTTTGCTATTTTTCCAGTAAAATATGCCAGGATCTACACCCAAACCTAGAATAAATTTTAATCTCTTCAGATGGTCAAATGCAAAACATTCTGCGATAACACCCATTTCGGCAGGATTATCAAATACAGTTATACCGAGTTTACCAAGTACAGAATTTCTTACCCCTACATCGGTAATATACAGTTTTCTGTTTTTCCTATATCTACTCCTTCTACTTTTAGAATAGAATTCAACACCGGATATTAAAAATATATCCTCCAAATATTTCAGGTAACTTTTCACTGTAGGCCTTTCTATGTCTAAATCACGTGCAGTGTTAGATATATTGAATTTTGTTCCGACAGTAGACGAAATCATATAAAACAAAGCGTCCAACGCTTCGGCGTTTCGTAATTTATAGAAACGCACAATATCCTGATAAAAAGTGAATTTCAGTTTTTCTTTAGTGATTTTACTTATTTTGTTATCATCGGTTTCTTTCAAAAACTCAGGGTAACCGCCGACCATAAGGTATCTGTCTAAATTTATCTCTATTTTATCTTTGTCACTAATTACCCTGCTTAAGGTATCGCTAAAAAGGTTATACAATACCTTCGGATCGCCTTTAGAGATAGACTCTGAAAAAGCGTTTCTCAATGCAAACGATATAGACTTATCTAAAACACCGTCATGTTCAAGCACCTCAGAAAACTTAAAAGGTAAAACGATAAACTGTGTCACCCTTCCTAACAGTGATTCCATAGCCCCCTTTGAAATTGCCATAGTGGAAGAACCAGAAACTACAAATTTCAAGTTATATTTTAAATCCCACAGATTTTTTAAAGTATTATACCACCCATCTGAAGCTTGAATCTCATCAAGAAAAACATAAGTTTTGCTTGTTGAATAACCCATTGGGATTTTCAAAATTAATTTGAAATAAGTTTCTAAGACATCTTTAATTCCCAATCTTTCGTTTTTTAGTTTATCTTGATCCATCGACAAGAAGAAAATATTTTTAGATGGAACGCCTTGATTAAGTAGATATTTAATAAGCTGATATAAGAGAACGGTTTTGCCCACCCGCCTAGGCCCTAAAATGGCTGTTATTTTTTCGTCATCCAACTCACGTTGAAGTGTAAAAAAGGAACGTCTATGATATTCTTGCAAGTGCTCTTTTGGGACTTCGTTTGTAACCCACCAAGGATTGTATTCGGAAAGGATCTTCAGTACATCAATATCTTCCATATGTATAACATACTATACACACATATATATACATATGCATAATACGTTTAACAGTTAGAGGCTCTTAATGTATAATAAACAATACAACTAAGGTCGCTTTTGCAGCTAAACACCCATTCTGCACCCAATATACGTCATTTGTCGACACATTAGCTACAACACCAAAACAGCAGTTAACTTATTTAAGCTTATTCCACATCCATCTCAAAGACCGCAACAGGATTTTCCAGCCCCCAGTTTTGCAGAACAGCCGGGTCAACTTCGCCAATAAAACCGGCTTTCCTGCCGTCAACCAGAATATCCCCGCACCTGCCTTTTATCAGCGACGGATGCGCTGAATTTTTCAGGGAATATTTCATACCATAAAGATTCATGAACGTTTCCAGAACAGATTTTATTTCATTGGTGTCCGCGTTTTTGTGGCAGAGCGCGACACCCACTTTGCGTACATTCGAAGCCCCGGTGTCATTATTGGAAAGGTAAACACAGTCTCCGAGTTCAAAAATCCTCTGCGGATATTCGTTATGCTTGTTGTCGGCCAATACCGCTATCAGTGATGGCAGTATATATTTCCTGCATATGGTGTAATCTTCCGTCTTCGGGTTCAGTATTTCTGCACATTCCTCAACAGGGGCGTTCATCATTTTAAACTGTTTGTTGTAGTTGGTTAACACAAACGAGACAGTTTCTTCCAGACCAAGCCCGACCATTATCTCCTTTAACGCCAGACATTTTTCCTGCAGCTCATCCCGTTCAGCCATGGTCGGTATTTTCGGTATGCGAGGTTCGAATTTTCCGTACCCCATTGATATCGCAACATCCTCTACAATATCGATCTGGTGCATCACGTCTGTCCTGTAAAACGGAACCGAGGCAACACCGTTAGTAAAATCGACGCCCATCTTTAGCAGCAGCGTCCTAATCTCGTTTTCCTTCAAGTCCGTATCCAGCAGCCCGTTTAAGTAGTCGGCATTCAATTTTATTTTCTGGCAGTTCATGTCAGGCGTTGTTTCCGAAGATTTGCCGTAATCTATTTTAACGGCTTCCACTTTTGCGCCCCTGTCGATTAAAGAGGCGCACAGGATGTTGAGGGTTTTGGATATGTAATGCTTTGAGGTTCCCGTGACATCGATGAACAGGTCTTTTGATTTTTCCGTGACGCGGGTCAGTTCGCCGTTGATTATCGGCGGGAAACTAAGCACGTTGTTGTTCGCGTCCGTTATTACGGGGTATTTTTCCCTGCCTTCCAGTATCCAGCCGTAATCTTTTCCTTTGTCGTGCCTGTGCAAAATTTGAGCCAGGTTTAATTTCTCTTTCTTGTCCAGCGGCACAAACGAAATTTCCGGCGGCTCGTATGCGGCGTATTTTAGCGGGAATTTTATTTTGGACATGTCATGGACGCCGATCGCGACGCGTTCGCGTTTTCTTCCGAAAGTTTCGTGTATTTTTTCCTGGAACTGCATAAGGGATTTCAGCGCGTGGCCGGTTAACTTAACATTACGAACAACGGCGCACACCACGTACGGCCGCACGTTTTCAACGGATTTGTCGGCTTTAACAGCTCCGTAAACCTTGCCTGTTTCGTATTTTATTTTCTTCGAGCCGTCCATGAACGCTTTCAGCGCACGGGCAAAGCCTTCTGCAGACAGCATGTCCGGCCTGTTGGGGAAAACCTCGAAGCTGACCGAGTCTTTATCCAGAGATTCGGTTGTTACGCCAATCATCGGGATTGCTTCGGTGTAATCCGAATCTTTTAACCTCTTTCCAACCAAGCTCTCAAAATCATTGCGGCTGAACGTAACAACGGCCATTAGACCCTCACCCTTGTTTCACGCAACATGCGCAAGTCGTTCTTGAAATAGAAATTGCGTATATCATTCAGCCCGGTCATCAGCGCAACAGGCCTTTCGAGACTTAATCCCCAGGCAAGAACAGGCGCATCAACACCAAGCGGGTTCGTAACCTCGGGCCTTAAAATTCCCGCGCCCCCGAGCTCAACCCATTCCTTCTTATCCTCAAAGTAAACCTCGGGCTCGACACTCATTTCCGTATACGGGAAATACGCCGGCCTGAATCGTATTTTGCTGAAACCCAGCCTTGAATAAAATTCTTTCAGGTAGCCCAACAAATCCCTAAAAGTTACGTTCTCATCAGCGACAATGCCTTCGATCTGTGTGAATTCCGGCAGATGCTTATAATCAACCGTCTCGTTGCGGAAAGCGCGGCCGATGCAGAAAATTTTCGCAGGCGGTTTTAATCCGTACAAGCTTCTTGCGGAAACCGCTGTGGTGTGCGTCCGCAAAACAGGTTTTTCCGCGATTTTCCCAGACCATTTGTACATCCAGCCCGTCGAACCGTTCACTCCGGATTCATGGGCTTTTTTTACGGCATCCACGGTTTTTTTGTCCGGCAATTCGGATCTGACAGGTTTTTTCATGTAAAACGTATCCGCTAATTCTCTCGAGGGATGGTCCTGAGGCTGGTACAGCGCATCAAAACACCAGAAACTTGATTCGACCAGGGGCCCTGCGGATTCTTTGAATCCCATGTCAAGAAATATTTTTCTTATTTTTTCCGCCCATATTGTTGTTATGTGTTTTTTTCCGGCTATTAGCCTGCCCGCCGGAAGCGTAACATCATAAGAGCGCAAGCCTTTTTTCCATTGGCCGGATTTTATTATTTCAGGGGTCAGTTTTCCGATTTCCGCATCAGAGCCAAAACCAGCCTTTAAAAACAATTCCGCTTCCAAAATTCCCTTCCCGGTAATTGCCAGCGATTCTTTCTTTACAGGCTTTTCCAATATCAAATTTCTGTTTTTAAATTCTTCCAACTTTCCTTTTGGTATCTTATTCCCCGCAGCTATGCAGTTTAGCAGGCGTTTGTCTTCATCCGGATCTTTCGGGCGAGAAAGCGGTTCTACAACACCGTTTGAAATTTTTATCCACCCTTTTTTCTTAGCCCACATTATAGCTATTTCCCGGCCTTTCAGGTCCTTGATCTCAGCGCGGCCGTTTAGTGCAACTAATCGGTAAAGCTCGCTTTCAGGCAGGCCGGTTTTGGAATATTTTATTCCCTCGTTTGTCAGCGAATCTGTTTTTTCTTCTTCGACGATTATCTTAACCAGTCCTTTATTGCTCAGCCACAGGGCGGCCTTTCTTACAGAATCCTCGTTCAGCCCAGATTCCTTGGAAAGGGTTTTCACATCCAAGGCCGCTGAATCTTTTAGTCTGTAGATACATTTCAGCAAAACGGTTTCGTGTGGATGATATATTCCGCCCATCAAATCGCCGCCATTTAGATTTACTATCAAAGAAAATTAGACATAGTGCTTAATAAGATCAGGCTTTTTTGTATTTTCCTTTCATTTTAAATTCGATGTAATCTTTGAGGTACCTTACAAACACTTTGAAATAGAGTCCCAGCGGTATCTGGAAACTTGTGGTTTTGCGGGTAGTGTCCGAAAAAGCCGAAGTCGCAATTTTCATGGAATTTTTATCCGCGCTCAACTCTTCTACCAGCGCATTGAACATGATGGCGTTTTTCCCAAATTTCTGGAACCTGTAATTGGTTTCAAACTCCTTTTCCATATAATCCCTGATCTTTGCCTCATACGCTTTGAGGGTTCCGTATGAAAAATCGTTTTTATTTATCGCGTCTGCCGCGGCCTCCGCAGCCAACTTGCCGCTCAGCAAAGCGTTGCCTATTCCTTCGCCCGTGAACGGGTCTATAAGCGAAGCGGCGTCGCCGACCAGCAGGAAGCCATCGCCAGCGCGTTTCCTCTTTTGGGCGCCCGTAGGCAGGTTCCAGCCCTTTACATCTGAAATTTGTTTGGCATTTTTAAATCTCGGTGCGAAGCGGGAATTCTTCACGATATTTTCAAGAGCGGTTTTAAGGTTCAATTTTCTTTTCGGCACATCGGACGCAACAACCGCTACGCCGACATTGGCTACATTGTTCCCTGCAGGGAATATCCAGAAATAGCCCGGCAGCAGTTCTTCCAAAAAGTGAAATTCTATCCTGTCCCTGGTATCCGCCACGTTCTCGTAATAAGCCCTCACAGAAACCAGCGAGCGGTCGGTTTGGAAATCGTTCAGCCCGAGTTTTCTTGCAACAACCGAATTGGCCCCGTCTGCGCCTACGACTATCTTTGCGCCGAACCCCTTTTCGTTGCCATCATTATCAACGCCGCGTATGCCGACAACCATATTGTTATCCATGACAAGATCAGTTACTGTAAATTTTTCTATTACATCGACAGATTTTTTTGCCTCTTCAAAAAGTATGTTGTCAAAAATCTGCCTTTTGCAGACATAAAGAGACTCGCCCAAAGTCCCGTCGCTTGTATTGAAGTCTATCTCTGTACCGGACGGCGACGAAGTTATCAGTCCGTTGATTTTTTCATGCTGTTTTTCCACTATGCGTTCTTCGATCCCAAGCTCTTTCAGGATGCCCGCGGACTTGCCGGTTATACCATCGCCGCATGTTTTATCACGCGGAAAAGACGCCTTGTCCAAGAGCAGTGTTTTAATTCCTTTACGGCCCAAAAAAATCGCGCACGAAGAGCCTGCAGGCCCGCCGCCCGCAATAATAACTTGATAATCCTGCATGAAATCACAGATTTAATTGATGCTGTAACAAATATTAATATGAAATTTTCCTTTGTAGTACCAGCTTACAACGAGGAAAAATACCTTGAAAAATGCCTGAAATCCATAAAATCGCAAACGTACAAGGACTACGAAATCATAGTTTCCTACTCCCCGTCAGGCGACAGGACGCTGCAAATAGCCAAGAAATACGGAGCCAGAATAGTTAAGCTGCCTAAATGCCATCCCGGGAAGGCCAGGAACGCCGGCGTAAAGGCTGCAGTGGGCGAATATCTGGTCCTTTCCGACGCCGATGTCGTGCTACCTCCTGACTTTTTGGAGCACACGGTCAGGTATCTGGAAAGGGGCTACCTTGTCGTCGGGTACAAGTTCGAGTGGCTGGAGAGCATCAAAGGCCTGGAAGCAAGCAACATAATGACTAACATGCTTGCAAAAAACTGGAAGATGTTTTTTTTCTGCTACACGATAAAAAAGTCCCTTTTTGAAAAAATAGGCGGTTTCGACGAGAGCCTCGAGGTCAATGAGGATTGGGACATATCGAAAAGGATAAGGAGAAACAAAATGGTGAAATTCTCCGACAAAGTAATAATCAGGGTCTCTGCGAGAAGGTTCAGCAAGATGGGCAAAATGCGCACCGCCCTGATGTATGCCAAGTGGACATTGTTCGGCTATATGATGGGAAAGAAGGTGAAATATGTCCACGTTTCCGACATTGGGACGGAAAAACCCAATCGCGGGTCATAAAATCTTTCGTATCCAAACTAAGTTCCGTTTAATATCTTTTCAGCCAGCGGGATCATTTTAATTTTTTTCTTCTGATGGTCGGCGATAAATTTAGTTACAATCCCGATAGTCAACTCTTTCATTTCGCCGTCTAGCATTCTACCTGATTTATAGTCGTCATAAATTTGTTTTACTTTCTTATCATCTTCTATGAAATGATAATATAGAAGTTCATACACTACAGAATGCTCTGGCATACCGCCAAGTTTCCTTTGTTCCTCTACAGTTTTCCTGCCGCCGGTGAGGGCACCCATAATTTTTTTCCTGATTAATTCTGGAGTATCGTTTAATGTTAGCATCGACATCGGAGATCGTTTGCTCATCTTTCCTTCTCCGTCCAGGGCCCGGAAGAATTTGTGATAGATGGCGCTAATCGGCAGAAATTTGAATTCCGTAACCCTTTTTATAATATCACGGCACAAAAAAATATGATAACATTGGTCTGCGCCCACCGGCACTAAAACTGCTTTCGGGCCGCCGAATTCCGGCAATTGCGGGAGCAGCATGTCCCCGCACTGTGTAAACGCAGCAAAATAGAGGCCCAATGGCCTTTCACCGTACAAATTTTTCATGTGGTTTGTCGTTGTTTTTCTGCTGAATAGGTACGCTAGGTTCATGACGCGCTGTTCTTGAGACTGTCTGTATATATACGCATTTTTTGGGTCCAACCCCAATGCCAGCAGGTCGGCAAGATTGTGTACGGCAGTTTTTAACTGCTCTTCCAAAGGGAGTCCGTTGTCGACCACGCCTTCCAAATCTGCGATGGCATAAAATACTTTCGCGCCAAACTCTTTCTGGAAATAAATTATCTTTTCGGCTGTCATTTTGCTTCCAAGGTGGAACTCATTGGTGGGTTTTATTCCGCTCATTATTGCAAGAGGTTCCTTTCTTTCTGACGCGTCCAAAAATTTGTCAAAATCCGTATGCGCAAAGTCTATGCCTCTTCTAAGAAGTTTGTTGGGGTTCTTTATTCTACCCAGTACATCATTGTCAATCGGTTTTAGACCTAGCTCTATTATTAATTTAGAATAATCTTTTACTGCGGAAACTCCAAACGGATCCAATACATTTTCAATTCCCATCAAACCACGCTTCTCAAATACCTGCAAAATTCATCTATGTTATCTAACATCGAATGTTTGTCATTTAAACCTTGTTCTATGCGTCCGACCAATGCGCTTCCAACAATGGCGGCGTCAAATCCGTAGGAAAACGTTTCCGTTACATGCGCGGGGGTTGAAATCCCAAAACCAAGCGCCAGCGGCTTGTCGCATAACGCCTTTAACCTGTTTGAAAAGTCTGATAATCCCGGATCCACACAATCCCTGATGCCCGTTGTTCCAAAAACCGCCGTCGCATAAATAAACCCGCTGGAATGTTCGTTTATAAATTTTATTCTGCTTTCTGTAGAATTTTTGGAAACCATGAACACCATGTCCATTCCTGATAAGCGGCCTTTGATATTAACCGCCTCTTCCGGGGGCAAGTCTATGACGATGATTCCATCGACATTGCTTCTCGCGGCTTTTTTGCAGAATTTTTCTATCCCGTATTTGTATACAGAATTGTAGTAGGCCATTATCACCACAGGCTTTTTCAGGACAGAGCAAATCTGGAACACGTCATCCGGCGCTATCCCGGAGGATAACGCCCTGTTGTTCGCCTTTTGTATTACGGGCCCGTCGGCCAACGGGTCGCTGTAAGGAATTCCCAATTCTATTATGTCCGAGTATTTTTCCATGCCACCGGCGATATCTATGCCAGTCCGCAGGTCGGGATCGCCTCCGCAAGTGTATAGTATCAGTGATTTATCATTCCTCCTGAACACATCGTCAATCCGCGTCATTGTCAATGCCTTCCACTATGCCCATGTCCTTGTCGCCCCTTCCGGAAAGATTTACTATTGTTATCGAATCTCTTCCGAGACGTTTGGAAATTTTTAATGCGTGGGCAATCGCATGCGACGACTCTAACGCAGGTATTATCCCTTCCAGTTTACATGTGATCTTAAAAGCCTCCACAGCTTCTTTATCCGTAACAGTGGCATATTCAACCCTTCCGCTGTCCTTAAGAAAAGCGTGTTCCGGCCCCACGCCCGGATAATCCAAGCCCGCGGATATGCTATGGACATCTTTGACGTTTCCGAAACCGTCCTGCAGGACATAACTAAAGGAGCCATGTAAAATTCCTTTGCTGCCTTTGGAAAGCGTTGCCGCATGCGAGTCCGTATCTAACCCATGCCCGCCAGCTTCCACGCCTATCAACTTTACTTCCTTGTTGCCCAGGAATTCGTTGAAAATTCCTATCGCATTACTTCCTCCGCCTACACACGTCACGATAACGTCCGGCAATCTTTCCTCGCATTTCATTATTTGTTCTTTTGTTTCTTCGCCTATGATTTTCTGGAATTCCTTTACTATCGTTGGGTATGGATGCGGCCCCACGACAGAGCCGATCATGTAATAAGTATTTTCGACGTTTGTTATCCAGTCCCTGAGAGCCTCGTTTATAGCATCTTTTAGTTTTTTAGTCCCGCTGTTCACAACATTGATTTTTGCCCCGCACAACTTCATACGCAGGACGTTAGGTTTTTGCCTCACAACATCTTCCGCGCCCATGAATATTTCACATTCTAATCCCAAAGCCGCGCATGCCATCGCCGTTGCTACGCCATGCTGGCCCGCCCCTGTTTCTGCTATTATTCTTGTCTTTCCCATCTCCGACGCTAGCAATGCCTGCCCCAGCGTATTGTTGATTTTGTGCGCCCCTCCGTGAAGAAGATCTTCCCTCTTGAGAAAGATTTTAGAGCCGGCAAATTCGCTTAGGCGTTCGGCAAAGTACAACGGAGTGGGTCGGCCAGCGTAATTCCCAAGCAGATCATTTAATTTAATTTTAAAGCTTGTATTGTTCCTGGATTTTTCGAAAGCCCTTTCCAGTTCTTCCAGGTTTTTAACCAGGACTTCTGGAACAAACCTGCCGCCAAACTCGCCGAACTGCCTCATAAAAATCACCTCCCCAACGGATCTCTCATATCCACAAACCTTTGTATTTTGCTTCTATAACGCACATCACAGTCGAGTGGAAAAATTACCGTGCAGTAGCCGTAGCGTGGTTCAAGTTCGACTGAATAGCCTCGTACCGACCCGAATTCTTCGGGGGTGAGTTGTTTGTACACTATCCCGATTGCACCAAAGTTAATATCGTTTTTATTTTTCGTGATCAGGTCAATGAAGCCTTCAACGTCTTGAGACCTTCCGTATAGATAGGACAGAACCTTTTCTTCCAACCCAAAGATATCCACCCCTATCTTCATTCATTCTCATCAACCTCCATTATCCTGTAAAAAGATTTTCCCAAGCTTGTCGCCGTTAACGGCATTCCCTTGGAATGTGAATTGCCAAATTCCAGAAGCCCGAGGTTTTTGAACCTTCTTAGAACAACCTTTATTGTGCTTTCCGGATAGCCTTGGCCAGATAATCCTTTAACTGCTCCGGAAAACGTGCGACCTTCAAAACGGAACGATTTGAGAAAAATCCCCTTTTCCTTTTTTGTGAAAGACCCGGCTAAGAAAATCTTAAACTCTTCCTTGGGAATGCCAAAGTAAACCGCCTTTCACCATCTTTATCAAACTTTAATTGAAAAGAAACCCTTAAATAAACATCGGGCAAGAATTTTGCCCAAACGCACACTGTCTTTTATTTACGCACAAGGAAGAAATAATATTATAAGCAACCAATCCAAGTAGTTTCATGGAAGTGTACAAGGAGTGGTTGGAAAAAGCCATTTTTATCAAAAGATTCGGAATCCTGGTTAAAGTGCACGATTTGGTAAAATTGGCTGCTAAGTTGAGATGTCCAAAACCGGTGCTGGAAATCTGCAACAATTTGAATCCATATTACATCGGGACGCGTTATCCGATAGGTAAGAAATACACAAAAGAGATAGCGGAGGAAGCCATCAAAAACGGTGAGAAGGTGATCGAATGGGTGGAAAAGAATCTGTGGAAGTAAACAGGATCATCAAAAAAATAGGCAGTTTCAAGAATAGTGTGGGCGCGGAAAGGGCCGTGTTATTCGGCTCTTATGCAAGAGGAAATTTCAAAAAGGACAGCGATATCGATCTTATACTGCTGACATACTCCCACATCTAAAGAGCGTGGGGTTCTAAAGTTGCTTCTGGATTAAGCAGAGCTTCTTTAGGGATATCAGTGTTCCCTTTCTGCAAATCTCTTTCTTTACAGAATTGAGATATGCCTTGTTGGTGCAACCATGCAATATTGAATCCAGCGTTCACACCAGCATTCTCAACTGTTCCACAATTCTTGCAGTGGAACAGATTTCCATTCCTATTTGCATTTTCTATATGACCACACCTTGAACACCTTTGGCTTGTGTATTGTGGTTCGACATAGAAAACAGGCACTCCGAACTTTTTGGATTTGTATTCTATCATCTGCTGTTGCTGATAGAAGCTCCAAGAGTTTAGGGAATACCTTTGCTTTCTTCTTGTTTTAGCCGTCTTTCTTATTTCATCCAGCTTCTCTAAAACTATTCCTGATTTCACTTCTTTAGCATATTTAACAAGAGTTGTTGTTACTTTGTGGTTAATGTCTTTTATGATTCTATTTTCTCTGTCCTTTATCTTCTTTAGTTTTTTGAATTTGCCTTGCTTTTGAAGAACTTTCCTGATGTTTTTGTATTTGTTGTGAATATGGTTACAAGATTTTCCAAGCTTCAAAACTTTGCCTGTGTTGATGTTAGAAGCAACTAAAATATGACCTGTTGAATTTCTATCAACCCCGATAACTGTTTCTGGGGTATAAGTTTTTGGTTCATCATAATTAACAGATATATAAGCATAAACATCCCCGATTTCTATTTGGTTTATCTTCTTAAATTCCTTATCAAACCAAACATCAAGCCATAGTTTCAAAGAGGGGGTATAAATTTTATCATCGATAATCCTTATCCCCTGATTAGGAATTGTTAATTTAACATTATTGACTTTCCTTGCTTTTCTGTTTTTTGAATATTTGAGTAGAATCTGGTTTGCTATGATTGATTTTAAACCAATGTGTCTAACATCTTTGCTTGATATAGTTCTGTGTTTTATTCCAAATTCGGCTACTTTCTTTGCTAATAAAAGTTCTTTGCCAAAGTCTCTATTATGTCTGATTTTGTATGTTAGTATCATTTTCTCACTCTTGGTTTGTTCCAATAAGGACTTTTACATTTTGGACAATAATTAGGGTCTTTATCCCTTCTTGTTGCCCATTCCCATCCACATCTATTACATTTCAATATCCTTATTTTACTCATAGTTATATATTAGTATCGATTATATATAAAGCTTTCGGTTTGCTTCGCAAACACGCCATTCATTCCACCCTTAAAAGATGTGGGCTTTCTGGCTCGAAAGCTTGGTAAGCAGGAGATTCAGGAAAAAAAATTCCAGGACAGGTATAAAGGCTTGTGGATAAAATGGCACGTTGTTTTCAAAATGGGCTACCCTGTAGATTTTATTTGTTACACACCAGAAGAGTTTGAAAGGGAGAAGAAGAGGGTAAGCATAGTTTCAACCGCACTGAAGGAAGGCATAGAGATATAATTTGATGGTAATAAGTATGAAAACAAACCAACAGGGGTAAAAGTGAGACGAATGAACTTTGAAACCATGATGAATTTGTTCTAGATAGATATTACCGCCGATGCGAACAGCTTAAATACTATAACTAACAGTATACTGTTAGGTGAATTTATGGCTACCTTGACAGCAGAAGTGACTAAGGAGATAAAGCAACTTACAAAAGAAATTCTAAAAAGTGGATTGTATAAATCACAGTCCGAAGTCGTTAGAGACGCAATAAGACAGCTTGCACTGAAATACGAAGTAAAAAGCGGCGATATAAAAAATGTGAGAAAAATTGTGGCTAAAACGAGCAAGAAATCGGGCAGGACTTTGTCGGAAACGGTAAAGGAATTAAGAAGAGAATGAGATATATCGATTCTTCGGCCTTTGTGAAATATTACTCGGAAGAAAGCGCAGAGAAAGGCGCCAATATAGTAAAAGAAATCATCGACAACGCTAAAGAAGGCAGAGAAACATTGATCTCTTCTATACTGTTAGTAGGGGAAGTTATATCAGCTTTCGACAAATGGGCTAGAACAGGAATTCTATCAAAAGAAAATTGCACCAAAACCATTGCCGTCTTTGTAAATGATATAAAAGAACTTACAGAGAAAAATACCATCGTACTAGAAGATGTAAGATCGATAGGCATGATATCCGCAGTTGATTACATTGTAAATTATCATTTGACAGTGAACGACGCTATTCATTTGTACACTGCTTTAATAAACAAGGACAAAATCGAGTGCTTTGTTTCTTCTGATAACAATCTTAATACCGCTGCCAAGAAATCAGGCTTAAAAGTATTCGATCCCGAAAATTAACGAAGTGAGCGGGAAATCCCACATGCTTCAGCGGTGGGATGAAAGCGAACAATATCGGAACGCTACAAACCCACACATTCAAATATTGCCCCTGCCATATCATCATGCATGGAAGAACAGAAAAGAATGCAGATGAGAACCTATAAATTCAGAATCTACCCGTCAAAGAAACAAGAAACGCAAATGAAAGAGCATCTCTGGATAGAGAAGAATCTATGGAATACGCTTCTTGAAGCCAACCGGAAAAAATATGACGGAACAAAGAAATTCCTATCAAAAAATGAAATGCAGAGAATGGTCAAAAATACCAAGCTATATTCTCAAGTAGCACAAACATTATCCCACAGATTGCAAAACGCCTTGTGGCGCATGGTCAAGATGAGAAAGCAGGGCAAGGAGTGCGGATACCCACGGTTCAAAAACATAGATAGAATAAAAAGCCTGAACTATCCACAAGCTGGGTTTAGCCTTGATAAGAAACTGAAAGTCACTC
>JACPZZ010000011.1 GCA_016195275.1 Candidatus Aenigmatarchaeota archaeon
CGAGAGCCCTATCAATAACTAAATGCATGAATGATAGGGCTGATTCGTTCCCTGTCAGTTTTTTATTTTTTCTCAGAATAAGCGTGAGCAATTCATCTACTGATTGAAATCAGTAGATTTCTTGTCACCCGATTAAAAAAATCCCAAACAATACCCATTTTATTTCATTTTTTATATATTCTTTTGTAACTTCTGCCCATGCCTTTATCGTTTGAGGTTTATCTTTTCCTTTTATTAGTAAAGGTTGCAAAAGAGAACGGTATGCAGAACTCATATTTGCTATACTAAAAGCAATTATTATTCCCATTAAAGAAGCCGTGATAATAACTACTAAATTTATAATTTCTAATCTTATCATTTTTCAACACTAAATTTTCTTTTAATCTTTTTTGGTTTTTTCTTTGGTTGGTATAAGTTTACTAATTTTTATATCCCCCTTCTTTATATCTTTAGGCATAAGTTTACTAATTCTCATGTCTCCTAATTCCTGAATAAACTTTATTTTCTTTTTTTCCTCCATTTGAAATCATCTGTATAATTTTTTTCTAACTTTATTATTAAATAACTTGTCTGATTTTGCCTTTTGTTTTAAATATCACAGCTCATTCCTCTTAATCCCAAGTTTTTTCCTATAGATTTCTTAATGCTCATATCTTTCAACCTACCATAAAAACCATTTGATTAAAAAAATGGCTATGAATGAAGAGAAAAAAGTTATGATGAAGATGTCACTACTATTTACATATTGAAAAATGTATGTTGCCAAAAGTAAAGACGCTGTTATTTGACTAGAACCGACAATTCTTGCTATATCCCTCACAAGAAAAATGCTTAGAGCAATCATTACAAAACTAAGGATTATCAAACTAATTGGTAAAAAACTCCATAATGAATTTATCGGTGGGTGAGCAATTGGAATAATAAACATTGATACTCCAGTAACAAACAATGCAAAAAAGTTCCAGATACCAGTCCAAAAGGATGTATAATATTTCTCAACAAATATTGCAAATATAATGGTTGGTATTAATGCTATCAAGTTTATTGCCAGACTATCAATTGCCATGAAAAATTCTTGATATTCTCTGTTGATAAGTATTACGATATCCTACCTTTGTTCAATAATTTGGAGATATCTATATCCCCGGAATTGGATGCTCCCAACGGGATTTGAACCCGTGTTTTCGGCCTGAGAAGCCAACGTCCTATCAGTTCTTGCGATTGACCGGGCTGGACGATGGGAGCTGTTACTGCTGTTATGGATTTCTATACCCTTTAGAAGCATATCATTCTTTTTATAACCTTTGTATTTCTTGCTTCTGCACACTTTGACATTTTCCGGAAAAAGTGGCTCTGTCCTTCTCTATTATTTGCTAGTTGTGGATGGGCGCAAGCTCGGTATTGGACCACAGTTGGTAACAAGTCGCGCTTACTTCACTTCCGTAAGATTAGAATGCTTTGCAAAAGTTTTCTTGCGCCATTCGCAGTTGTGCTAAATGTATCCAAACGATCCACCGAGTAATATGTTTAAATACCTAACCGATGTTAGAAGTGTATGACGCAACCAGGAGTTCCAATGTTTGAACATATTGTAGGCCCTCACGTTTCTGATGGATTGGAAGGAAGATACGTGCTGGTTTCCGCAGGAGTCCCGACAGGTTCAGAGCATCCATTCGAAATTACGGATGCTGTGGTTGCCGCGGCCAGTGCGATATTTTCCCACGGTGGGCGTATAATTTCCAGGGACTATCCAACGAAGTCCTCATTAACGTATCTTATGGCTCATGTTGGGAACGATTTTACAAACGGCATTCAGGTTTCGAGATTGCCTCTCGTGCGGAAACTTCCGGCTTATACTGACGAAGCGCAACTTGAGATTAAAAAATTAGATCCGGTTGGCGCGATTTTCATAGGGGGCAACAACGACGTGTATGAAGAATTCCGCAGATACAGGGCCGCGTTCCCGGATAAACCGGCTTATCCGATAGCGGGAACAGGCGGCGCGGCAAAGACGCTTCTAAAAGCTGCGGCGGAATCGAGGGAAGATCTGAGAACACAGCTTCCACACGATATGCTAAAACGACCTTGGTACCCATACACATTATCTGTTTATTTCTGGTCGCAGGCTAGTAACCCGTTGATTAAAAAACGCAACGCAAGAATCGCTAACACGACCGCGGTTATCTTGGGCAGGTACGGTTGTATGTTTGAGAATTTGCGCTTGAACAGGCCAAAACTTTGATACGCCAGCATTGTGACGCTGAGCATGGAAAACATTACCGCGAGCGAATATGCGGCCATGAGCAAAACCGGATATAAACCACTGTTTAAGTTAAAAATATGCAATATCTTTGCTGGGGGGATGGTCCAGCCTGGTCTAAGACATAGCCTTGGGGTTTGTGAAAACAAACTGGCTATAACCCGTGTTCAAATCACGGTCCTCCCATATTTGAATTCCATTATATCCCGCCCCCGCAGTGCCGGCGGCTTGTATTAAATAGCCGCTGATAAGACGGGATAAGTAATAGATATTCACAACTTTCTATAAACCAAACCTGTGCAATCGGGTCATTTGAATCAAAAAAGGTTCCGTCATTCGCAGAGGCATCCGCATTTTTGAAAAGCTTTTATATATAAGAATATTCTAATATGTTATTATGAGAGAGTTATATAAAATTCACGCTGAAATGTGCAAGGTTTTTTCAAATTCGACCAGGTTGGAGATCTTGAACTTACTGAGAAATAAAGAACTCTCGGTTACCGAATTAATAGGGAAGACAAAATTAAGCCAGGTGAACATTTCCCAGCATCTGTCAATTATGAAGTCTAAAAACATTGTTACATCAGATAGAAAAGGCAAAAACGTCTATTACAAGCTTACAACTCCAAAAATCATCAAGGCATTTGACATCATCAGAGAAGTCTTGGCTGAAAGACTTCGAAATAATGGAAAAACCATTGAAGAACTGTGAGGCGAAAAGATGAAAAAAATATTATTGGTTATAAGTTTGGTTTTGTTGTTGAATCTGGGTTTAGCTGGTGCAATTGCTAATCAGGAGATCAACAAAGCCAGAGATTTGATTGATCCAAAAGTCGGCTGTGATAAAATGACAAATGAACAGTTGGAAATAATCGGGGAATACTACATGGAGCAAATGCGTCCCGGTGAGAGTCATGGGCTAATGCATAAAATGATGGGGCTCGAAGAAGGCTCTGAAGCTGAAAAACAGTTTCACGTCATCATGGCTCGAATATTTTATTGCAATGAAGTTGGAGCGGGTAGTTCCGGGTACATGATGGGGATGATGCCTATGATGATGAACATGATAAGCGGCAATATGATGGGTGTACAAAGCCCGCAAGCGAATATTATGCAGGGAATGATGGGTAATTGGGGGTATTCCGGTTATTGGAATTTTTCAAACGTACTTTATACAATACTGCTGATCGGATTAATAATTTTGGTTTATCTTTGGATTACAAAATTATGGAGAGATTTTCATGGCAAGAAAAAATAAACTATGGGCGGAATGATGTTTTTCGGGCCCGTTTTTATGATATTGGTTCCGGCCTGGACAGAGCCGTAAACCAGCTTTTCAAATAAATCTACAGTCCGGTTGAAGTGCTGGATTCTAACCTACCTGTTAATTCGGCAGGTCTTTCTCCTGCAACGTATAACCGCACATCTGTACCAATAACTAATAGTTCGTTCAGATCACGTAAAAGATACCTCCTGAGATCTGATGCCTGCGTATCCAACATCCCCTGTTCTGCAAATTGAGTCGTTTCTCCCGATCGTCCAAGATGGCTTGCCATAATACGCTTAACATTATGCAGGTCTTCCTCACGCTTAATAGGGTCTCTCAAGAATGCTATGCCAACGTTGAAAAGTTGTTCGTTTTTTCTGAGAGGCGGCTCATACCTATCATCATATCTGTAATGCCCACGCTTGTATTCTTTAAATAAAATTTCTGTGGTAATAGGAAGAGTTCACGAAACAAAATAAATAACTTTTATCACCGTGTTATCGCGGCCCTGAGCCCTGTGTCAATGTCGAAATCCACAATAGAAGTTACGCCGGCCTTGATTTCTGCCTGTCTGGGAAAGGCGATCCCATACCGGGATCTGAACCCCAACAAGTAATCGTCTATGGACATTTCATTTCCTTTGCCGTCTGTGACATCCACAATATACTTTCCGGGCTTTAAGGAAAGGCTGTATTCTCCCTTCGGGTTAAGGTTGACCCCAGCAACTTTTGTTTTTGTGTAATTATCATACACGACGACTTTGCGCGCTTCATAAAACTTGGCTACTTGCTCGGCCGAGAAGTTGCAGGGCTCTATGGCGCACAACGGCCCTATACTAACCCTTCCCTGCAAAAAGCCTTTTTCAGGATAATCAGCGCTTTGCTGTGTAAAGACGCTTACCAAAATTACGCCCAGAAGCAGCCACATTAAAATTTGCCTATACACATTTACTTCCCGGACGCCATTTCATAGATCGCTTTCAGCGCCACGATCACGGCTGCAGGCGCGACGAATATGCCGATGTTCCGCAAAATGTTCTGCAGCTGTCCGCCGGCCAAAGGAACGATGTTAAGATTTGCGTTGCCGGCCGCGGCTAACGCTATAACAGCCACGAGGAAATGCGTTGTGTCCTTATCCCTTACGTTAAGCAGCCCGACTATAACCCCCAATAAAACAAGCATGGTTGTTACCAAGCCTGCTTCTATTGACAACAGGGAAACAAGAATAACTATAACAACACCTGCTATGAAAGACCATGCGCCCAGTTTTTCAGGTTCTATCAATGCTACACCTGTATAATATTTAAGTTTTGATCTTATAAAGTTTGTGATTTACAGCTTGTGATGATGGCGCAGGAATAAAACTGTTGCTATGACCATGAATGCTGTTACAAGGGCGATAGACACAAAAATATTTTCTGCTGTTTTCGGCTTTTCAACCGTTTTGTGCGCCACTATGGCAAACAATGAAAGGCCCGGTGATTTTGCCTCGTAGCCTGTTTTTACATAAATGTCCCATTTTATGAATGCAGGCTTATCAACGCCTATTTTTTTGGTTAACAAATCTTTCCAGACATCGGATTCCAGCCGTTTTAGCACAACCAGATCCGAATCCAGATTGTTACCGGAAAGCCAAGAGTTTTCCACTGTGAACACCAATGTCACTTCGGATATGTCATTGTCTTTGATGTTTTCCTTGTCTATTTTCAGGTACTTGTAAACTACTCCTGTTTCGTTGCCGGCTGATATGGCCGGTTCTGATACAACTGATGCTGTTATCTTGGCGTTGGTTACTTCGCCCAAGGTTTTCACTATTATTTCCGTCACGGACAGGGTGCTGTCATCGAACCTAAAAGTAATTGGTTCTTTGCCGCCGCCTGATGCCGTGGCTTCGTTTTTGCCAAGTGTTGTCGTGGTCGTTGTCGTGGTTGTCGTTGTCTTGGTTGCGCCCCCACTCCCGCCGCTGCTAGAACTGCTGGATGATCCGCTGCTTCCCGAGTCGCTGCTTGCGGCCGGGTTGGTAACACTTCCAGACTTCGATGTCGAAATGCTAACTGCGCCTTTTGTGCCTGTTGCCGTTACAGTGTATGAGCATGTAGAAGAGCCCATGGTAATCTGCCATGAGGCAGAGCCTGCCGCGTTATGCGACAGCGAACCAAGGTTCTTTGAGGATGTTTCGCCGGATTTCAGCGAACATGATGAAAGCGACACAGACAGGGTGACATCAAGGTTGCCGCCGATCAGCACGTTGGCGAAAATTGTTACGGTTGATCCTGTTGTTGCCGATGACTCGGATGAGGTTGTTAAAGATTTGAAATCAACAACGTTCACGGTTGTGTCTGCAACGAATGTGTCCCTGACCGAATCAATGAATATGGAGCTGAAGCTGTTTAAACCGGAGCTGGTCGGACGGATCCCGCTGAACGCTGCTGTGGTGGATGTGCCGGCGCTCACTGTTGTTGAAAAACCGGATGCGGAATAGGTGCTGTCCTCCAGCCAGCTGCCTGTGGGATAAAGCGTTACAGCGCTTATGGATGCGGCGCTGTTATCAGGGTTGTTAACAGTGGCCTGGCAAACCATTGTGCCGCCGTTCTCAATGTTTACGGTGCCGGTCTGGCCGTTGCATGTGAAAGCCGTTATCTGCAATGCGGCCTGTGCGCTCGGTATTAACAACACCGAAATTAAAAACCCGATTAAAATTTTTCCTTTCATGAAATCATCCCTGGTCCGAATTGTTTACACGGAACGTGAAATTCGAATTTGCCCAAGCTGACAAAGATGCGTTTGTTGAGCCTGTGCAGTAAGTGTTCCATATATAGCTTCCATTGCGCAGGTTAAGGGTTGGCGCAAAGTAGTTTGTCCCTGATGACAGCGAGTTGTTTGTTGCGTTTGCCTGGTAGGTTCCTGTGAAATTACCGTGCAGTGTGCAATTAGCTGAAACAGTCACGTTAAAGCTGAACGACGGGTTTTTATTGGCTGCCACAGAGTTGTGCAATGGCGTTAAAAGCGTGACGTTTATTGATGCGGCCGACGCTGTTGTTATGTTCACGTACAATGTCCTGTTTGAAGCGCCCCAGCCCAGGTTGCTTGAATTTGTTGCCTGATAGCACTTTACGTTCCAAATGTATGTGCCGTTTTGCATGGTCAGCGAGAAGTTGTTCGATTTTTGCGACACCAGTGTGGAGGCTGCGCTGGATGTCCATGTGCCTGATGAGTTGGTGTACAGGTCGCAATTAGACACAGGACCTGTAAGATTGTATTCGAATAACACAGAAGATGTGTTCTTGACCGCGTTGTTCGCAGGGCTTGCCAATGTGACGTTTACAGGCTGCGTGACGTTTGTTGCATTGACTTTGAATACGGTTGCGCCGAACGCTTGGTTCCAGTCCGCATCGTAGCACCAGGTGTACAATGCGTAATGCTGTGTGGGCATGCCAGATGTTGACAATGTGTATGTGTGGTTGGTGCCGCCGGTCAGGAAGCTTGAATCAGACCATCTGCTTGCGTACTGGTAATAATTTGATGAACCGCTGAAGAGTGTGTTGTTGCAGGTGTACAAATAGTTGGCGTTGCTGGTGTTGCTGATATAACTGTTGCAGTACCATGAATAGTAATTGTCGTAACTTGCAACATTGATGCTGCATGTAGAATCTTTTGTGGTTGTTGCGTTGAACAGGAATGTCGACGCGTTAATTGTTGAATTGAACGCCGGGCTTAAAATGGTAATGTTGGGCGCTGTTGTGTCTTTAACCCAGAAATAGCCGGATTTCAGGGTTGCGGAGCCTGACGGGCCGTTAACATCAACCCTTACAACGTGCTCGCCGCGCTGCCAGCCTGCGGACGGCTTGACAATCCTGATCACAGAGCCTGCTGCGCTTGTTTCATTTGGTTTGTTTGTGCTGGCGTTTATTATTTCCCAGTTTGCATTTACGAACGTCCTGCAGTAATCACTCCAGCAGTTGGAACCGGATTCAGCGTACTGGACCCTGGTTATATTGACAACCTGGCCCACATAATTCGAGTTTACCGCCTGCAGCTTTGTGCTTGCGTTTTCAGCAAAACCGAAATAATACTTCCACACATTGTTTTCATCATAATTCGAAAATTGGCCGGTATACGCCTGCGTAACCCTGAACCACGTGCTTCCGCCGGATAATTTTGACGACTTGTCATCTGTAGTTGTAAATTCAAATTCCGGGTAATGCCAGCCTTCTGTCCAGCCGGCTGAAGGAACGTGTATTGTCACGTTCTGCGTGCCTGTTATTTTGCACGAACCGCTTGTTGCAGACGAACAAGTTCCCACTGTGAATGCATACTCGTTTTGAGTCGGCCAGATCCATTCGAATATGCGTGATATGTTGCCTGACACAGCGGAATTGTTGCGGGAGCTTGTGATTGTTACAGGAACTGTGACGTTCTGCGTAGAGCTGATCGAATACTGGTTGACTGGCGTTCCAATGCTTATCTGCATGGGCATTGCCCTGAAAGACAACCATGCGTCCTGTGTGGAGCCTGTGTTGCTGTCTTCAACGGTTATGGTCAGATAATGATACCCGCCATTAGACAACGACCACTTGTTGCTGGATGTGGCTCCGACAGGCGATATGTTCAGCTGCGTTTCATTGGTGAAATTGCGCGGCGTGTACGCAGTATATGTCACATAGTTGTTGCCTGTGCCTGTCCACTGTGTCTCGGATATTTTTTTGATCGAATAGTTTCCTGTGACAAGCCTACTGTTTCTCCAGTCCGGCTCGAAAACCGACAACGTGGCTGTAACATTGGAATCATAATCTATCTGGTATGCTGATGCGAGTGCCTGCACACGGAATGGCTGCACATTGAAGTAAATATAGCCTGTGGCCGAATCACCCGAGCTGTCCCCGGAAACGCTTCTTAGCTTTAGATCGCCCGAGTACCAGCCTGATGGCCAACTGCTTCCGAGGAATGTGACGTTCAAAATCGCAGACCCGTTCACAGCGCGCGATGCGCTGTTAACAACAGTTACATTGATATCCTCAGGGTAGTTGTATTCATATGTCTCCCATTTGTTCCCAACCTGCCTCCATGTCCTTATTGTCATGTCCTCAAATGTTGCGTTGATATAATCTGACGCTGCTGTGTAGTAGCCTTTCCAGCTTTTGGTTGCGCTCACATTGAAGTAAACAGGCCCCCTTCCTGTTGTGCTGTAAACATAATTTGTGCCGTTTGCGTCTGTGGGTTGCGTCTGAACTGCGAAAGACAGCACATTAAACCAGCCCCATCCCGTGTCTGTGCCGTTGATGTCCAGTACAGTGTTATAATACCCGCTTTCCCATTTTCCGCCTACCGGATAAAGGGTCATAATATAGTTGCTGTAAGTGTCCGCATTCGCTGTCCAGTACCAAGGGCTTGATTTATTTACGCTTATGCCAATGCTGCCATATGTGCTGGAATTAACCTCTTTGGCCGGCCAGGTAACGAATTGTTCCAGCCTTTTCACTTTTATGCTGACGTTGCCGCCTAAGCTCGTACCGCCAGTGTCGCTCCAGTCGCCGGCGTTCGTTACCCTGGCGTATAAGGAAACGTTCTCCCGCGGGTTGAACGAATATTTATAATTGAATGTGCTTCCGGATTTTTCAACAGGCGATGCGTAGACATCCCATCTTTTGATTTCAAACCACACTTCCCCGTAATCGCTGTCGCCGGACGCGCTGTCCGTGGCTTTTACCAAGACAGAATACGAACCTGCATCCCACACTCCTTTAGATGTCCTGGTGTGTTCTAACCTGAACGAGCCCGTGCCTGATGTTATGTTAGAAGCGTTAACGCCTGTTTTGTTGTACGGGTATTCGATAGGCGGCCAGATCCATTCACCGGCTTTTCCGAAATACTGAACCTTTTCAATTGTCGCAGAGCCTGTCAAACCGCCAGAGCCGTAATTGCCCCACCAGCTGGTTCCGGGCTTGTAAAGGTTGAGCGTGAATGATATGTTGCTTTCAGGCTTGTTTCCCCATGTGGACGGGTAGCCGTAAATGAAGAAATTGCGCGCCTCGAAAATTGCGATTACCTTGTCTGTTGTCTGCAGGTCCGGGCCAACAATGCTGAATTCGACAAAGTTTCTGCCCGACTCCCATTTGGACAAGGGCTTCAGGGTGCATGTGTATGTTCCTTGGTTATCGTCGGCTTTGCACACGGATTCGGTTGAGTTCAGACTGTTTGTAATGCCCGAGATCGAGTTGACAACCTTTTGTACTGTGATTGTGGCATTGGTTACGACCTGCTGTTTTGTTGTGTCCACCTGGCACGCAGAACCCATGCCGAAGTTGGTCTCGTTTTTCACAGACGATGAGTTAGCCTTTCCAACAGGATTGTTTGCCTGCGTGGCCTTTAATTCAAAGTATACTGCATCGGTTGTCTTATACTGCCACACATAGAAGCTTGTCGATGAGTCAACAGAGCCTGCTGTTGATTTTGCGACAACGCACACGTCATAAGGGTTTATCACGAAAGCCGTGGTTGTGATCGCGGCATTCGAATTCGCCTCAATCCTTACTGTGTACACGCCGCCCAACTTTGGCGGATCAAGCTTTAACTTCTGTTCTGTGGTGTTCCATGCCCATTGAAGCGCGCTGTCGGTCACATTTACATTGAACCATGTTGTGTTCGTATAAGAAAATTCTGTCCCATTCTCGTATGTTACCGCAATAACGGACGCGTTGGTAAGATTAACCGGAGAGGTCGTGTTAAAGGCTGTCACTTTCAGGTACACGGGCTCTGTTGTGCCGAACAGATCCTTCTGGTCGCCGGTTTCACTTGTCGAGAAGGCTGAAAGCGTCAGGTCTGTCACAATGATTTTTCTCTCGCTGGTTTGCGTATCGCTGCTGTGATTCAAGGACACAAATACTATATAACTTCCTGTTGAGGACGGGGAAGTCAAATTAAAGGTGTAGCATCCGCCTGTTCCGCAGGACGCATTCCAACTTGCGTTTCCTGCCTGAAGTATAGCTCCTATGGTGTTTTTCAATGTTATATTGAACTGGGATGCGTTTAACCCTGTAATTATGCTCCCGTTCTCCCTGTCCTTCGGGTATATCTCAAAGTTTAATCTCCTGTTCGGGAATGCCTGGTACTCGTACTCAAAACCTGAACCGGTCGACGCTTTATAAAAATTGAGGGTCCATTCCCTGACCTGGAAAAAGGCTGTGGCAGAGCGGGATTTACCGGTCTTGTCATAAACAGTGACAGAGGCCAGATAATTGCCTGCTGTGAACTGGTTGCTTATAGTAAATGTAAATCTGTTCGTGTACGAGTTGTCGGTTTCCAAGCTTGTGGTTGTTATATTTACTACCACGTTATTGTTGGAATCCAGTATTGTGCCATTGAACGTGTAGTTTGTGGTCGGGGCTGAGCCTCTAACGTCTACGCGCACTTCCACGGACGCGTCTTCCCCTGTCTTAAATGTCTCCTTGTAGTTTTTTCCCAATCCGTCTTTCATGTAAACCTGGATGTTAAAGGGTATTACATGGAAAGAGCTTGCGGCCAAAAAGTTTTTCGCTTCCAGCACGTATCTGCCTGCTGAAGAAGGCGCGGTCAGCGATACAGAGCACAAGCCCCTGTCATTGGTGGTGCAGTTGAATTGCTCGATAATTTCCAGGTTCGAGGATCTCAAAGAGCCGTTTAACGAGACGTTTGGCACAGGGACGCTGTAACCGCCACTGCGCCTTAGCACTTCCATGAAGACCGCCACAGACTCGCCTGCGTAGTAACGGGATCTTGACGGCCTTATGATTATGTCGTCGATAACCTGGCCCAACACCACAAAATCGGTTTTGGTGCGCCACGAAACGCTGTCCGGGTCAATGTAGGACGCTTCTATAACATAATTCCCTGTTTCGTTCGGCGCCAGAACCGTTTTCTCGGTCAGCGAGTTTGAGCTGTTTGACCTGAAAACACCGTCCGAGCTCGTGTTTAATGTGTAATTCCTCTTGACGGTTCCGGTCGTGTTTTCGAATATTGTTATGTTTACGCTGGTATTTGCAACAGGCGCGTAAGACGTGTCTGTAGAACTTCGGTTTGACCGGGACAAATAACCGGTAAGCACTATTTGTTCATTGGCAGAGTATATAGGCTTTTCCAGCACCAGATGTATGCCAACAGCGTACGATGCGCTTCCAAAATTCGGCGTTAGCAAAACTACAAAAACTGCTAAAAAACCGGCCAATAGGTTTATGCTTCTCATTCAGGTTCTTCATTAACATTTGTTTTCGGTCCCTTAAATTATTATAATAAGGCTTTCATGATTAATCATGGAAGTGTTTCTGTACCATCTGGCAAAGAAAGGCGCGCACGAGAAATTCGTGCGCACGAACACCATAGAGCTGGCCAAGCTTTGCAATACGTCCCAGCAAACCGCATCACGCAAGCTCATTGAGTTTGAAGCCGGCGGATTAATTGAAAGGAAAATCGACAGGCACGGCCAATCCATCCGATTGACACAAAAGGCGCTGGCGGATTTAAGAAACGTGTACAAAAACCTACGGCCTGTTTTCGAAACCATCGCGAAAAAAATCGCCATAGAAGGAAAAGTTTTTTCCGGCCTTGGAGAAGGCGGATATTACGTAGGCCTGCCCGGCTACAGGAAACAATTTATACAAAAACTGGGGTTTGACCCGTATCCCGGCACATTGAACGTTAAGCTTGAAACAGAAAAAGACATCGAGGCCAAGGCGGAGTTGAAAAAACTCCAGGCTGTACAAATAGAAGGATTCAAAGACGACAAACGCACGTACGGCGGCGCGGACTGCTATAAAGCAGCGATTAACGGCGTGGACGCTGCTGTTCTTGTAATAGAAAGGACTCACCATCCGGCGGATGTGATCGAGGTCATTTCACAGCATTTCCTGCGCAAAAAACTAAAATTAAAGGACGGCTCGGAAGTAAAAATTATACTCAAAAATGAGTAGCAAGCTATTTATTGGTAACAACACAACGATTTCTGTGAGCTACAAGATAGGCGTTGTGGATACCACGTTTGCGCGCGTTGATATGGGAAAATACGCTATTGAAGAGCTGAAGAAATACGGCGGCGCAGAGGTTGTTCGCGTTACTGTGCCTGGTATGAAAGATCTTGCTGTTGCCTGTAAAAAACTACTGGACAATGGCTGTGACGTTTGCTTGGCTATTGCGATGGTCGGTTCCCACAAATTAGATGAAATTTGTGCCCACGAGGCGAACATGGGAATTATGCACGCCCAATTAATGACGAACAAGCACATCCTTGGCGTATTTGTCCACGAGATTGAGGCGAACAATGACAAAGAGTTATACAGCATTTGCGTTGACCGCGTTACGAAACACGCGCGCAATGCATACCTGTTTGTATCAAACCCTGAGGAGCTTACAAAGAATGCGGGCACAGGAAAACGGCAAGGCCGCGCTGATGCCGGGCCTTTGGTGGTTAAATGAACATCGGAATAGTCACGGGCGAATTTAATGATGAAATAACTTCTGTGATGGAGCGGTATGCGATTAAAAAAGCCGAAGAGCTTGGAATCAACGTCATTAAATCCATTAAAGTTCCGGGCTCATTTGACATGCCGATAATGGCCAAAAGGCTGCTTATGAGAAACGACATCGACGCTGTGATTACGCTTGGTGCGATAATCAAAGGCGGCACTAAGCACGACGAAATTATCGGCGAATCGGTTGCAGCCGCGTTAACTTCGCTGAGCGTTGAATTTGACAAGCCTGTAACTCTTGGTATAATAGGGCCTGGGGCGACCTGGAAGCAGGCTGAGGAAAGAGCAAAGGATTACGCTGAGCGCGCGCTGGTCGCTGCGGTAAAGCTTGTTGAAGAGCTTGAAAATATCTAGCGATTGACATGATAAAAACGGAATTAATCTCGAAAGCCGAATTGCCAACCAAATACGGAGATTTTTTCATATACGCTTTTAAGGAAAACGACAAGGAGCATGTTGCGCTCGTTAAAGGCGAGACGCGTAATAAACAAGTTAATGTCAGAATACACTCCAAATGCGTTACCGGCGATTCCCTGGGCTCTTTGCGCTGCGATTGCGGCGAGCAATTAAACGCATCGATGGATTACATGGGCAAAAACGGCGGGATTTTGATCTATCTTGACCAGGAAGGGCGTGGCATAGGATTGTTAAACAAGATACGCGCGTACGCGCTTCAGGACCGCGGCTTCGACACAGTAGAATCGAACGAAATGCTGGGTTTTGATCAGGATGCGCGCGATTACTCTGCAGTGCTTGAGATATTGAACTTACTTGGCATACGCAATGTCAGACTGTTTACCAATAACCCCGAAAAGGTGGAATTTTTGCGAAAAAACGGGATAAAAGTAATCAGGGTCCCGCTAACAGTGAAACCGAACAGGCATAACGCCTTTTATCTGGAAACGAAAAAGCTAAAAACCGGCCATTTATTTTAAAAATTCCTGCAACAGAGCGAAAACACGGGCGCCGTTTTTCTGGTCAAGAACGATGATTGTGTCTGTATAACATGAAATAAGTTCTCTGATGTTGACGCCTTTTGACGCGAAAAACTGCGTTAAGAATGCGATTACGCCCGGCGTGTGCTCTATCTTTTCAGGGCTGGTTATTACCAATGCTGCGAGGTCTTTTGATATTTTGATGTGCCTTGTTTCTGACAAATCCAGTTTCGTCTGGTCTACCACATAGACGTTGTTCTGCGTTATCTCGCTCGCTATCAGTCTTGGGATGTTTAATTTGTTTTCGGAAATGACAACAGCTGTTTTGTCCTGTACACTTATCCTGGATTTCTTCAGAAGCTCTATTACGCGGTTTTCGTCGTAGCCGCGAAACTTAACGGCGTTTTTGGTTTCGCGGGCGATTGCGACTTTGACCGTTTCAACATTGCCGCCGATTTCCTTCTGCATTTTTCTCGCCAGCGCGGAATAATTCACGATACCTGCGGCAAGCATGTTAGAAATGAACGGGTGGTTTTCTATGTACGACCTTACCCTGGAGTGCAATGTTCTATTTGTAACATTCTTTGTCATAAATGATACATTTGTGAAGGCACATATTTAAGCCTGCGTTTTCAATATGGTTGAATGGTAAAAATGGTGAAATATATCGATCAGTCATTGAAAACAAAGCCGTGGGTAAAGACGTTCGCAATAATTGATCCGCAAGATCAAAGAGCTGTTTATTCGTGGGGTCGCAACACTGGCAATGCGCTTTACCATGCTGAATGCCTTATGGATCCTTCGAACAAATGGACAAACAAAACAGGCGCCTGGCATATCGGCGTATTCTCGGATGATGAAAAAAGCGAACTTAACATGGCTTTCGCAAGAAATGTAGGCGGCTATACTGTTCTGGTCGAAGCGGACATCCAAGATGGAGATTTTGAAATGATGAAAAAAGGTGCAAAGAGCCTGGCACACGCTGCCAAACGCGCGTTGAAATCGTCTGGCTTATACCACGCGCTGTATCACCAGTGCTGATTCACATGCCTAGAAAAGCTTCTGTTGATGACGTGCCTGCGATAAAATCGCTGATCGATTATTGGGCCGCTGAAGGCGAAGTGCTGCCGAGAAGCGTGGATGAAATAACCGGGCATGTCGCGGATTCTGGCGGAGATACGCAGCGTGTGTGTGGGTGACCTCCTCCCACCCATGAATGGCGTGGGCTTCCTTAACAGAGTCACAGACTCCAATACGGAAGCGTCAGGTTATCTGTTCGCTGACAGATTTTAGGGCTATTAGAAAACCTTTGGTTTTCTAATTGAGAAAATCTAACGATTTTCTCAACGGTCACAATTATTGCTTGAACCATGTCGATTCATGGTCAGCCCGTTCCCAAAACGTATAATCTTGGGAAAATATTAGGTCGCAAACCTGTTGTTGCTGTTGGTAACATGAAAAAAGAAATATTTAAATACGAGGGTTTACAGCATTCCGATACGGTTCGCTTTCATCCCACTCCTCAAGGATGTGGGTTTTCCCGTTCACACGTGATAAAGATTACCAGGGCAGGGGAATAGGAAAAAAGATGGTAGAAACTGAAATACAGGAAGCCGGAGAAAGGGGGTTAACCAGAGTCTTTGTTCTCACAAGGAAACCGGATTATTTTTCAAAGTTTGGTTTTGGCAAAGGTCCTGTTATAGAACAGAAAATATACAAAGACTGTATAGCATGCCCGAAATACGGAAACGGGTGCGATGAGATCTATATATGCAAAACTGTCCCAAATGCAACGGCAGTCTTAGCAGGGGTCCTGTGACCAAGGAGAAAGACGGCACAGAGTATTTTGAATTGACCTGTGTGAAATGCGGCGGAAAATACGCAGACATAAAGATCCCTTATGACCAATTATGGAAATTTAAGTAAATGCTGTATGTCGGTAAACAGAAATTATTTTTCAACCAACAACTCGATCTTTTTTCAAGTACAGATATTGCAGCGCTTTTGGCATATTTTAAACATTCGTAATACCTGAAATTGGTATCTGGGCAGGTTCAGATTCTATAAACTCCTCAAGCATCCTTCTAGCAACGTCATCAGGAAATTGTTCGGCAGGATGCTTGCAGAAATATGCCGACGCCGCTGTTAAAGGGCCTGCGATTTTCCTGTCCAATGCGATTTTGCAGCATCGAATAGCGTCTATCACAACGCCTGCGGAGTTCGGCGAATCTTCAACGGATAAACGAAGTTCAAGTTCTAAAGGAATGTCGCCAAAGTTACGGCCTTCGATACGGATGAACGCTATCTTGTTGTCGTTTAACCAGGGGACGTAATCGCTTGCCCCTATGTGGATGTTTTCATCTTCAAGACGTTTTGGAATATTCGATTGCACGGATTCCGTCTTCGAGATTTTTTTGCTTTGCAGGCGCGAGCGGTCGAGCATGTTCCTGAAGTCTGTATTATGTACCAGAATATTAGAACAAACGAACCTCTCAAAAGGCTTGGTGCTAATATCATAAACATAAGAGTTACTTTCTTTAATCTGCTTTACTTCCTTTACTCTAACAAAGTGAATGTCACCATTACAAATATTCTTGATTTTTTCTCTCTCAAAATCGTCTTTAACCTTCTCTAATTGATTAAGAACTATGTTTGCCTTTATTGAAGGGTTTTTATGCCATGTAGTAGATTTTATTCTCCATTTTTTGAATAAAGAAATGTTTGGCACTCTATTCCAATAACCCTTCCTAATATTACCATGAGCCTCCATTAAGGCTTTGTTTTTAAACTCCTGCAGAAAACCTACTTTATTTACAAATAGATTTGTGTCTTCCTTAGAACCTATCATCCCGTGCCAACAATAACCCAAACGACTGGCATATATCCCTTTCCTATTCTCATTATAGGTTTCCTTGAAAATAGTAGAGTTTATTCCAAGACGTAAAAGCAGTGTTTGCACATCACTAATAAGGCCTTCTGAAACAGATGTCCATCGGATTTGTTTTCCGGTCACACCGCCATCGCCGCTTAAGTAACCTCTCAACACCAGTGCGATTTGCCTGCCGGACAAATTAAAAACCCATTCCGGTACACGCTTGGCATGGCAATTACCTTGCAGACCGAGAGCCACTTTGAATATTTTAGACAGCGTTTTTGATGCAAGTCTTACACATATCCCATCATGTCTTACCGTGTAATTCATATTTAGGTTTTCGGTAAACTCGCTTACAATTTCCATACATTCTGGTTCGTCGCCACAGGCCAGTTCTATATTTGATGAGGGTCCATTTCTGTCGAAATTGCCGTCTGCTAACCACAAGCCGACAATCTGAAGAAGCTCATCTGTAACGGGAAATTTCACAGGAATTTTAATTTCCTGATTATGAATTTTTATATAACCGTCGGATACTTCTTTCACAAAAAAACTACCCAAAAACGGGGTTAAATCTATACTTTTAACTTCTTCTTGTGCGGCACATTCCAAAGATCTTGGAACAGCTATGTAAGTTTCATCTTCTTTTATTAACTTTACCGGAGTTTCCCTCAAATCACCTTGTTCGTCCATAACAAACACATTATGATCGCCGGTTATCTTTATTTTTCTTCCTTCCTCTGTAGTTATTTCATAAATTGGTCCGGAAATTTTGTGTCTTATCAAGGCGTCTACATTGGACAATACCACATTATAATTATCGTCGATGGTAAAACATTTTATACCCTGCTTTGCTTCCTCCAAGATTACGATATCCTTTCCGTCGGCTCTTTTTTTGCCGTAAACATCTATGAATGAATCCGTAAATTCTCCGATCTTTACCTTCCTTATCTTTCCGTTGACCAAAAACATTATTTCCTGGTCGCTGGTCACGCTATTTCCGCCCACGTTAAGCTGATACATCCTGTCAATCTTCACGCCTCTATCCGTGCAAAGCTTTGCAAGCGTTCTGTGAACTACTGTAGCTCCGAGCTGGCTTTTCACGTCGTCGCCGATTACCGGCAAGTTGCTTTGTTTGAATTTGGCAGCCCATTCGTTGTTAGACGCAATAAACACCGGCATACAATTCACGAAAGCGCATCCCGCATCAATCGCGGCCTGTGCGTAAAATTCCGTAGCTTTTTGCGAACCCACTGGCATATAATTGATCAAAATATCGGCTTTTGCTTTTTCGAGTACATTGACAACGTCAACTTCCTTTTCTTTGGATACGGTGAATGAACTCCTTCCATTGTCTTCCATATGCTCGGCGACGCCGTCCAGAACAGGGCCTTTTTCAACCCTGACGCCCAGCGGCGGTACGTCTGCGAATATCTTTGTGCAGTTGGGCTCTGCAAAAATCGCTTCGCTTACGTCTTTGCCAACCTTTCTTGCGTCGATGTCAAACGCCGCCACGATTTCGATGTCGGATATTTTGTAACCGCCAAGGATGTTGTGCATTAAACCCGGCACGGCCTCGTCATCGCTGACGTTCCTGTAATAAAACAACCCCTGCACCAAAGAGGATGCGCAATTGCCCACGCCCGCTATTGCTACGCGAACAGCCATTATGATCAATTAATTATTCTACTCTTACCTATTTAACTATTTTATGGCGGTATAATAGTATGAAACCCTCGGAAAGGCTGCGGAAATCGCTTACGGTAGACAATTTGTGGCAGTATGCAATTAAGGCGTTGAAAAAGCCCAGATACGCCTATGAGCTGACCAAGCTGTTAAAACCATTGAACGCAAACATGGTGACAGTTTATGCCGTTTTGTACAAATTGGAAGCGGGCGGCTACATAAGAAAAGCGTTTTCCAGAAAGGGCGGTGGGCCTGCAAGGAAGTATTACGTTGCTACTGCGAAAGGGCTGAAAGAATTAAACGCCGCAAAAAAAATGGTTGAAAAGCATCTGAAAGAACTCAGCGCTTGAATCTTGCGACATCTTTGATCGTGTCCACGTGTGTCATGAACAATGCCCTGCAGCAATATCTTTCTAGGCCCAAATCGTCCAAAATCTTTGCTATTTTTTCGCCGTTCTTGACGCGCTCGTTGTATTTCTCCCACAAATGGCCTAGCGGTTTTCCGCAGCTAAAGACAGCGGATTGGTATCATCATTGTCCTTCCCTCCTCTTTACTCCTTAAGTTCTATTTCGATCTGCACGTTCTCGGGTATATTTACGCGCATTATCTGGCGCAACGCTCTTTCATTTGCTCCAATGTCGACGATGCGCTTGTGCACGCGCATCTCCCACTTGTCCCAAGTCGCGTTGCCGTGGCCTGTGCCGTCGCCGCATGGAGTCTTGAGAACGGTGACACGGAGTTTTTTCGTCGGCAGGGGTATAGGCCCGGCTATCGATACGCCGGTTTTCTCGGCTATCATTTTTATTTCCTTACAGATAACGTCCAGCTGGGACATATCTGTACTCGAAAGTTTTATTCGCGCTATTTGCATGGCCAACACATGGTTTGTTACGATAGTTTAAATACACATACTGCGGGTATGTTTATTAAGCTTTTTAGAAAACATCCGGTTTAGATTAAGGATCAGGAGAGTTCTGTTTCTACAGATATATCGCTGCTTTCGATGGAAAAAGCTTCTGATATTCTAGGTAGGAAGAGGTCGTTCAACTCTTCTCTCATGGCAGCCCTGTACCTGCTTACTACCTTTTTGACTTTTGCATCTGACGAAAGCATGCTGCTGACCCTTCTCATATGCTGATCATCCGTTTCGCCTTCGTTTTTAAGAAGATCTTTGGCGGTTCCTATAGCTTTAAAAGAATACGGCGCTTCATCGAGATCGTGCCTTCTCTGGTACTCGGTTTTTATTATCGACTGGAAAGCCGGTGTTTTGCCCACGACCGAAAGGAATGTTCTGTTGCCTGAATTTCTACCTTCCGCATATTTAACGGCTTCCCGAAGATCATGCAGTTGTTTATCGCCGTTATCACGATAAACAATGTCACCGTCAACTTCCAACAAAACGGCATCGTCCATGCCAAGTCCGGTAAGAACCCGCTCGCTTCTTCGCAAGAAATCCTGAACAGAATAGGGCTCTGTTTGTGATTTGAACATTCCAAGTTTTTCCGAGAGCCAACCAGCCAAGCCCGAATCCGGAGCCTCTATAGTGTATCCTTTGAATCTGGCCGTGATCTTGCCGCGTGTCAAAATTGTGGAATATTCAGGACGGTCGGCACCCCCGCTACCGTATAGATGAGATGCCATCAAAATCATTGGCGGCGCTATAAAAGCAGGCGAAGGGCAATGGGGTGCAGGGCTGCAATGGGCCATTTGAATACCAAATTTAATTGGATAAACAAAGATTTAAATTTCTAAGAGGTCTGATAATTTCATGGCTTACATAGGCCGCGTTGCCGGTGTCGGCGCTACAAATGAAGGCAATCCTGTTCTTTTGTACGGTTTATCGGGACGCTCGCCATCCAGCGTATCGAGAATGGCTGTTGTTCACGGCGGTCGTGTGTCAATCGAGCCTTACGGCGTGATGACGCTGGAGCAGAAAGCCGAAGCTTCACGCCTTGTTTATGACGCGATACATACAACAAGACAGTGGACGCCAAGAGGGTTCGTACATTTTGGTATCGTCAGCAACGGAAGACAAACTGGTTCTATACACAGAGACTATACAGAGGCTATTCGCGAAGGGTCCTTTTTATCCCCCCCACAAAATATTATAAGCACAGCTCTTATGCGCTGGGGGCATGAAGGAAAAGTTGGCGACCGCTATGATACGCCAAGGATAGCGGGGATGATAAACGTAGGATCTGCGACGGCGGCTTTAGGAATTATAACCGCAGAAAATGAAAACAGATCACAATTGCATATTGCCAGAGGCTTTCGAAATTTAACCAGAGGGTCTATGATTTATTTATCAACTTATACAGGCGAAAGCGCGGAACCGGAAGCGCCTAAATTCGAAGCCGTGTCCGAAGCTGTCAAAACCCGCAGAATCGAAGGTCGCACAGCGCGGGAGCTGGCCGAGGAAATGTACGCGTTCATGGATCCAGAATTTGTTGTTGCCTCGGCAGCTGCGTTATGGGTTCCGCAAAACGAAATATGGAAACTGGCTGCCAAAAATAAAAATTAACCTAATTCAGCTTTTCTAAAAGATAATCGGTGCTTATGCCGGTTGCGCTTAACACTTTCCTGAAATTTTTGACGCAGAAATTTCTTTTTTTCAATTCCACATCGCGGATGTTTTCACGCCTCATGCCGATTTTGTTGCCCATTTGTTTCTGGGTTAATTTCATTTCAAATCTTTTTTCTCTCAAAAACTTCCCTATTCGTTTTTCATTTGATAGGATTTTTATCCAGTCGTCTTCGGTAGGCCATTTGTCGCAGAAGAATCTTTCTCTGTGGTCTATGCCCTTCCGGCCAGTCGAACAATTCGAGATTTGTCTAGGGCATTCCAGTCCTATTGTTTGGAAGAATCGTAATGGGGTGCCATCTTCTACATTAGAGTATAACGCATACCCGCCGTCTTTGTCCTCGTTAAATCCGCTACCGCATTTATTGGCGTAAAAATTCAAGTTTTGTTCCTTTAATTTTTGCAATAGGAATTGTAGATCTTTTTCATCAAAACAATTCGTAGCTAGACAAATAGTCGGAACTCTATTTTCATCGTTCTTTCTTCTTACTAAACAACCGTCGCCAATATACCAATAAAATAAAGTTGTTGGGGTTAGTTCCAATTCGTCTGGCAATATTTTTTGTGTTTTTCCGTTTTGTTTTGTATACCATTCTTTGCGAAGATTCATGAACTCTTTATAAGGGCAGGTGTTAATGTAGAAGGCTAGTTTGAATATGCCCGGATTATCAACTGTAATCCAACATTTTATGCCGAATCTTCCAAGTTTTTCCTTCAAATTTTCCAAGAAATTTTTGTCCTTAGCTGTGTATTGAAATGTGAAATATTTTTCTTTGTCAGATTTTATGCATCCGTCTCCCAACAGACTTCCATTGATTATATCAAGTAATTCCTGCATAAAACTTGTTTCTGAAATGATAGTATATCACGCTTTTGATATCAGCGTGCCGATATGAATTATAGAAATTTTATAAGATTCAAAAAAAGTGCTCTAAACAGGCTCCGATTGACTCAAAACGGCTTATCGCTTGCTTCTCTGTTCGTGGCGGCGAGAACCGCGTCTCGATGCGCTCCCTGCGTGATGCGTTTCGTTCCTTCTTGGATCAATTACGAGAAGGTTTCTGTCGTAATCCATGAAACGCTGTTTTATTTCTTTTGTGCCTGCCTGCGCCAGACAACGGGCTATTGACTGGCGAACAGCTTCTGTCTGGCCGGAATAACCGCCGCCTTTTACCGAAACGCTGAAGTCAAAATCTTTGGATAACTCCGACGCGATCATGATCGGCTCCTGTATCCGCATCCTCGAGAACTCCGTCCCCCAGATGCTGAGCGGCATTGAGTTAATTTTAACTCCGCCCCCGCCCGGCGTCATTGTTGCGCGTGCAACAGAGTCTTTCCTCTTTCCGAAATTGTGTATGGTTTTGACTTTCTTTTTCGGTTTCTGCTCCTTTGCACTGTTTTCGTCGGCCATTGATAATCACTTAACAGCGAAAATCCGTTGATTTTCGCGTGTAGGAAACTAAAAGTTTCCTACAACGGGTTTTCTTCCCAGCTTTTTCGAAAGGTCATGCAGCGTGATGTGCTCGCTGGTCAGGCTGGATACGGTCTTCGTGTTCATTTCATCAACCTTTCCTCCAAACTCTTTAGGCGTTCCCACGAAAACCTTGAGCCTTCGCAGGGCTTCGCGGCCGGAAGATTTTTTGTACGGTAACATCCCTCTAACCGTTCTTTTCATCATGCGGTCCGGCAGTCTGGAAACGAAAGGCCCCTTGTGTTTGTCGCCCCTGTCCAGGCGAACTTTATATAAACTGGTGATAGAAGCGAGGGATCCGGATATCACAGCCTTTTCAGCGTTGATTATGGAAACTTCCTCGCCGTTCAAAAGCATTTTAGCTACGGACGACGCCAACCGACCGCAAACCTTCCCCGTAGCATCTATGACCTTCATAAATATTGCCTCAAGGATACCACCAAATTTGTCCGGTGGAGGAATTGGGCGTATCGGAACGCTACAACCGGAATGTTTAAATTATCTAACATACCATTACCTTTTACTGTTCGGAGCGGATTAATCCAGTTTTCCGAACTATTCGGATGTCGGTCAACGCATCTTTGCGTTTCTGTGATGGCTTTGGCTAAAGGCGCTGTGCGCCGTTCCCTTTGCCTGATGAAATTTAAATTGTGCATCTTAAGACCACAAGCCGTTGGATTTATCCGATGGTAGTTGACGTTTACACCATAATTTTTACATTGGAGCACTTTGGATTCTGTTTGGCCAGCTCCCCGATACTCATGGCCTTGCCGCCCGCCTTTGTAATTTTTTCCCTGGCTGTTTTGGAGAAACGGAAAGCTGCGACGTCGACCTTCTTTGTAAGGCTGCCTGTTCCCAGAACCTTGCCCGGTACCAGAACCGTGCCAGACTGGTGGCGATTAATATCGGACAGGTTGACCTCCCTGTTCCTTCTTGCAGGGCCTGCCAGCTCCTCAACAACGCGGCCCCAAACCGGCTCTTTCATTTTTTCCAGTTCACGGACAAGCTTTACACCGGTTATGTTGCTCTTCATAAGATCAGATTATAATATGACCGCAACGCTTATATTAATAGGCTCGCGATTTTCTGCGGCGTTCCGGTGAAATATAAAGGAATGTTCAGTAATTATAAATAGAAGTCCTAAGGGCTGTTGAGATGGCTGACAAACTTGTTACTGGCGGGGAAAAGAGGCTTTTCATCAGATATGTAGCGCCCAAGATATCCAGCGACATGGATTCTGTTTACAACGCTGTCCGCGAACAGAACCAGATCGTCCTGATAAACACAAAAAGGCTCCGTAAGATCGATGCGGCAATGCTGAAGAGACTTCTTTTTAAGCTGCAAAGGGTTACGGAGACTAGCGGCCGCCTGGTGTTTACCATAGAGCCCGACCTTTACATAACAATACCAAAGACGGCAAGAACTCCGAACAGGGACATGACCGAAGAAGAAAAAAGGATGCTGGACGAGTTTGAAAAGATCGAAATGGAAGAGGAGATGGAAGATGTCAAGAAAAAGCAGGGCAGTTACAAGAAAAGGCTGGAAGAGTTTGTCAAGAAAAAAGGTTCGATTGAAAAGGAGCCTTTGAATTTTGAAATCAAAAAAGACGGGATGAAGATCAAGGAAGCGATAATTTCGATAAAAAGCCCGTTCAGCTCACGCGATGCCGGGGACAGGATGGCAGAATTGATGGAACTTAAAAGCCTTGTGTCAGGGCATATCCCATCTAATGTCAGATCCGGCATAATCCAGAAAATAGAAACAGTAAAACAGGAGGAACGCACCATCAGGGAGGACCTGATGAAAAAGAGAAGGAAAGTTTTAAGAAAACTGGAAGCTGTCAACGACCTCGTGGAAAGCAGCCAGATATCAAAGGAGCTGTTTTCGCGCATCAAAAAGGAGCTTACGGAAGAGCTTACCAGCCTGAATGATATTGTTGTCGGCGTAGGCAGCCGGGGCGTTAAGGCTGTCGGTAAAAAATCGCAAGCTTCTGCAAAATACGCCCAAAAAAAGAAGGCTAAAAAATGACAAGGATAATCGGCGTTGTTTCCGGAAAGGGCGGTGTTGGCAAGACAACATCGGTGACAAATTTGGGCGTCGAGCTTGTAACAAAATTCAAGAAGGACGTCGTAATCATAGACTGCAACATAACCACATCGCACCTCAGCATGGTAATGGGCATGCATTTTTTACCCATCACGCTAAACCAGGTTTTGAAAGGCAACGTGCCAATAGAGAATGCGGTTTACACGCACCAGACAGGGTTGAAAATAATCCCGGCATCGCTTGCTGTAAAGGACGTGGAGGGCATCGAAGCGGCGGAATTGAAAAAGGCTGTGAAACACCTCTTAGGAAAGGTGGATTTGATACTCCTGGATTCCGCCCCCTGCCTCGGCAAAGAGGCGAAGATGACCCTGGAGGTGAGCGAAGAATTGTTATTTGTCACAACGCCTTACGTGCCGTCGGTGATGGACACGATAAGGACAAAAGAAATGGTTGAGAAATCGAAGGCCAAACTGGGCATCGTATTGAATATGATCGAGAACGTGCGGCATGAATTAACAGTGAAAGAAATTGAAAATCTTACTGAAATGCCTGTGCTTGCGGCCATTCCCTATGACAGGAACATTTTGAAAAGCCTGGCTGCGAAGCAGCCTGTGGTTATTTACAACCCTTATTGCAAGGCCTCTAAGCAGTTCACCAAATTGGGCAAGGAGATCACCGGCGAGGATCCTGTAAACCTTAACAAGGAAGACGTGGTAGGGAAATTAAAAAGCATGATCAAAGGCGTGAGCATACCGAGATTCTAGTGAGTTGTAAAGTAAACATCTGGAAATGTCGGCGCAATTTATTTTAGGGGGTCGGCGAGCGATAGACTGATTTGATAATCATAGGTTGAGCGATGGAAATAAATTTTCCAATTGAATCGTAGTTTTTAGAAATTTGCCCAGTTCCACCTCTTTTACGATGACCAATTCTTGAATCTAGAAGTAAGGCATCAACAGCATTACAAGCTTCATATTCTCTTGCGAGACCAACAGCTTCGTGTCCTGTAACATGAATAACTTTCACTATTACAAGTTCCGGCAACTCTCTTCTAATCCTTGTTATATCAGACGTTGAAACATCACCCAATAATTGAATATGACTATTGCCGATATTTCTTGAATATCGAGTATTAGTTTCAGCATCATATTTGTCAGTAAGCAAAAATGTATCAGGGCGGTATGGTAATTTCTGAACAGCTTGAACTATTTCTCTTGCCCTTTCTTCGTATACAACATTTGGTGCTATATCTTGGTCAAAACCTACCGGTATCCCCAACGCATCCGGATACAATTCAGCAACTTTTGATGCTTCTTCTAAGGTTCTTATACCACAAATCTAGGAATGTTTATAACACAAAAACCCCATCCAGATTCCAATGAGAACTTTGCTGCCTTTGCTGGTTATCGTCGCGCTGGTCAGCGGCTGCACAACCCAGCAATACTACGATAATGCCATCCCTACGACCACAATTTCCGGAGGCGAAGCAGCATCACAGGCTAAAGGCGGCGGGACAACGACAACCTTATTACCGCTTTCAGGGCCGGAGGCAATAACAGGTTTCTCGGGGCCAAAATATCTGCGCTTCAGCAAAACAGCTTACGAACAGTCTCTTTCAGAAGGGAAGGTCATTCATCTTTACTTTTACGCGAATTGGTGCCCCATATGCGCGGAAGAACGACCTAAGATTTTTGCCGCCTATAACAAGTTAAACTACACCGACGTTGTCGGATACGAAGTACACTACAATGACAACGAAGTTACGAATGACGACCTTTATGCTGCAAGATTGTTCCAGATACCCTACCAGCACACTACCGTAATACTAAACAAAAAGGGCGCCGTTTCGTTCAAGTCGTTTGCGGCCATAGGAACGGAAAGGCTGATAAGCGAAATTGAGAGGGCCAGGGGTGTGTAAATGCATTTTTAAATACCAGTTGTCAATTCTCTCTGCGTGATCGGCATGGAAAAAGTGATGATACAGGCGCCTGAAGGCTACAAAAAGAAATTAATGGAATTCGCGGACAAGGAAGCGGAAAAGTATAAAGAGGTTTTCATATCCGTTGAACCATGCTACGGCGCATGCGACCTTCGGGACAGGGATGCGAAGCAGCTGGGTTGCGACAAACTCGTTCACTACGGCCACAACGATTTCGGCGTGAAACCAAGCATACCTGTTGAATATGTGATCCTGCCGACAACGATAGACCCGGCGCCTGTTTTGAAAGATAATTTAGGTGCATTAAAGGCTTACAAAAAAATCGGTATCGTGTCCACTGTTAATTTCCTGTCGCTGATACCAAAAGTTAAACAATTTTTATCAGAAAATGGCAAACAGGGAATCGCAGGAGAACCGGCCGGCGGCAAATGGGGCGCCAGCGCGGCCGGCCAGATACTTGGCTGCGATGTGACAGCGGCGCAGGTTATTGAAAACAAGGTCGACTGCTTTTTGTACATTGGAACTGGTAAGTTTCATCCCACGGGCATGAAAACGAAAAAGCCGTTTTTCATATTAGATCTTGAAAAAAATTCGTTGGAACGCCATGATATTGACCACGATAAAATCGAGAGGCAAAGATACGCCCGCATTGCGATTGCGAAGATGTCAAACAAGTTTGGTTTGCTTCTATCGACGAAAGAAGGGCAGTTTTACCTTAGCGTCGCGCGTCGCGCGCGCGACATACTGCAGAAAAACGGCAAGAAGGCTTACATACTGGTTGCCGACGAGTTCACGCCGGAAAAATTGATGGGCGTAGACGTTGATTGTTACGTTAACTGCTCGTGCCCGAGAATGAGCGACGACACGCAACGGTTCGGGAAACCGGTAATAACCGCTGCGGACGTCGAGGCGCTGGCGTCGGAAATAACACAAAAACAAACTTATTAGTTGTTTTGCAAAATTATATGACATCAAAAGGTTTTTGGTATCACAAGATCTGAATTGTTTTGGGGTTTCAAAAGACCTTTTGTGAAAAGGGATTTTGTATGAAGGCCGTAGAAGTAAACAATGTTTCTAAGAAATTCCGGGTATCAGGGAGGGAGTTTTATGCTTTGAAAGATGTTTCCCTTCACATCAGGGACGGGGAAATTTTTGGCTTGCTTGGCCCCAATGGTTCGGGAAAAACGACGCTGATAAATATCATCATCGGGCTGCTGATAGCGGACGAAGGAAACGTTAAAATATTCGGCAAGGATGTTGAAAAATTCCCGGAGATAACGGAGCGTTTGGGGTTAGTTTCAACAGACGCCCGCTTTCACTGGGCGCTGAGCGTTAACGACGTCTTCAGTTTTTTCGGCATGGTCTATGGTTTGGAAAGACGGGAGCGCGAGAAAAGAACGGCAGAGCTTGTTAATTTTTTCGGCCTGGAAAGCGTACTTAACCGGCGCGTTGATGGATTATCCACAGGCGAAAAAATGAGGCTGTCTTTTGCAAAGGCGCTGATGAATAACCCGAAAATACTCCTGCTGGACGAGCCTACGCTGGGTCTGGATCCCAGCATTTCCATAAAATTGCGCAAGGAGATAAAGCATATTAACAGGGAATTCGGCACGCCCATGCTTTTGACGAGCCATTACATGCGCGAGGTCGAGCAGTTGGCCGACAGAGTGGCGTTCATTTACAAAGGCAGAATAATGGATACCAGAAACGTGAAAGGCTTGGACCTGGAAAAATATTTTTTGAAAATGGTGAAAACGAATGAAGATTAACAGGGTCTTTGCGCTGATCTACTACGACATACTGGTTTTCTCAAGGGCCAAATGGCGCGTCATGGAGATGTTTTACTTTCCCATAACAACGGTGATAATGTGGGGGCTGTTTTCCGCTTACATGCGGTCGTTTGCCGTAGAGGCTGGCCTGATTGTTCTCGTGTTAAACATATTCTGGAACTTTGCCTCGGTCGCGCAAAGCAACACAAACATGCAGATCATGGACGACTCGTGGTCCGGAAGCATAAAACAGATGCTAACTTCCGGTATACGCGAATCGGAATATATCTTCGCAAGGATAATTTCAACAACCGTCATTTCCGTCGCACTTCTCGGCATACTGCTTTTCATGTCGCTGCACATGTTTGATCTGCGCATAATTTTCCAGACGCCGGGCGTTACTTCGGTTTTGTTTTTATCGACGCTTATAGCGTCGGTTGCAATGTCAATACTGATAGCCGCGTTCATAATAACAGCAGGCAAAGAATACGGATTTTTGTCATGGACTGTGCTGCAAATTTTTATACTTTTATCTGCGCCGTTTTACCCTGTTTCCGTGTTTCCGGAGTGGCTGCAGCCTTTCACAACGATAATGCCGTATACTGCGACTTTTGAAAATGCGAGGTCGTTGTCTGCGGGCGGGCTGATAAACAACAGCCTTCTGCTGCAGGGCCTTGCCGTCTCTTTGGTTTACCTTTTACTTTCGCTGCCAGTTTACTTCTACTCGTTCAGGCGCGCAAGAAAGACAGGGTATTTGGTTAAACTCGGATCTTAGGGCGGTTCAGAGAACAATTCCTTTTGCATGCCGTTCCTGTTGTTGTCGTCGGGCGTTTTCCTGCTAGCCCTGAAAGCAAACATGAATCGCGGTCCAGTGAGGTCGAAATTCATTGGTTTCGAATGGTCTTCCAATACACCTATCCTTTCTGTATTATCCGTTTCCGCTATAACCACGCTTCCCTGTCTTGAAGCTCCAATTATAGCAAATGTATCGTCCGGCACGCTGTCGCCGATTTCCAAAAAAACCATACCCTTGTTTTGCTGGCTGTTTGGCGGTCTTTTCAAACCCGCTACTGCAAGGGATATTATTCCATCCGATTCCTGAATGGTCTTTCTGTAGACCATTGCTATATGCCGTTCTCCCATTCCCGAAACTGTTACAGTTTCAGGCGAAATAATGCGTTCCATGAAGTAGTTGCCGTATTTTTTCATCCATAACTTGTCCTGAGCCTCCAGAAATTCAACTGCCTGCTTTATACCGTTCATGCCCTGGTATTTATGATAAATTTCTCTTAGCTCGTATGTGGCTGTCCTGAAGCGTTCAACCGTCTCGCGCATGATTTCTTCGGTGGTTTGTACTTTTCGAACAGTTTCATTCACTGTTGTTGGTTCGCCGGCCATCCAGTAAGGCCCGATATTCCTATCGTAATGCCTGATCCATCCCATCCGCTGCGCAAACCTTCGGAGCATGGGTGCTGCATACGCCGGCCTGATATTGTTTGTGACGACATCTGTGAGCAGCACTTTACCCGTTGATGCCATCGCCTGCACGGCTGCCATTTCTATCTGTTCCCCGTCTTTTTGCGCAACGGATGCACCATTATGACTGGATATCAAAAGCTGTTCAGCAAAATTAAGAACTTTCTTATCCCGGATGCCCGCGGGCTCAAAATAAACGCCCCTTGAATCTGCGCCGCGCAGCAAACCCCACTCGGCGGCCATGGAATCCAGATACGTTATCACGTTCTTTTCCGGAAAACCCGCGCCGGCGGCAATGTCGCTGCAGTATGCTGCACCCTGTTCGTTAATCAGTTCTGACAATACAGTTTCCACTGCCCTGACAAAATAATGGCTTTGGCCCCGTGGCATGATATCCTGTATAACCTATTTCCATGAAAGCTTTATAAGCGTGACAGTTAAAATTAGTCGTTGATGTCATGAAGTTAAACGTTATCGAGAATTCTGACAAAAAGGTGAACATAGAGCTTGCGGGCGAAAGCGAGACTCTTGCCAACCTTCTGCGCAAGAAAGCCTGGGAAGCGGGCGCGAAACAGGCCGCGTTCATGCGCGAACACCCCTATCTGGCAATGCCGAAGATTATAGTTTACGGAAAAAATCCCTTAAAACTTCTTGACAACGCTGCACAAAAAATAATTGACCAAGCAAAGGAGTTCCAAACAGAATTCAGGCGCGCGCTTGGAAAGTGATTGCCAGGAATTTTATTTTGGCGCCGGCTGTTTCAAAATTTGCATTTCAGAGAATGAGCATGAATGTCCGAAAAATAGCCTACTCAGGAACAACATTGGAAAATTACTTAATCTGCGCATATCTGCAAGACGGGCAAGTTTATTTTCAGAAGGGCAGGGAACCAAGGCACACGACAGGCGCATTCTGGCCTGTCCCGAAAATCGAATCAGCTGCGCACTGGGCGATAAACAGAGCGGTTGAGCTGGGTCATACGCCTTTGATAATCGAATGCGATATCGGAGACCGTCCCTTTGAGCCGATAAAACAGGATGAAGAGGTACCTGTTCAATATGTATGGCTGCCCAGGAAAAATGTGGGCATTAAATATTTAGAAGAAATTATATGGGAAACTTTTTCCGACCAGATGATTCCAGACCCGGAAAGATATTTTGAAAAGCATGATCCTGTGGAAGTTCTGGGTGTGACGGAGAAAAGTAATTGTTGTTAGTAGAAACTTTTTACAGTCTCTGGTATGTTCTGCAATACGTGGAGATTTCCTGTATTCAGTATCTGGCCGAACAGATAGATTGTCATAGACGGTCGGAAAAGTATTTAAGCAGGATTCAGGCAAGTCCGCCACATGCAGCTTGTTACAGAAACGGTTATATTAATCATGCGACACTTTTATTTTTGATCATATTGATAAACCTGCGCTCTTTGAAGCCGGAAATAAGAATCATAGGGTGGGACGACGCGCCCTTTGACAAAAACGATAAAACTGTTCCTGTATTCGGCGCGATATTCCGCGGCGGCTTCTGGATGGACGGGCTGTTATCTGCCAAGGTACGAATAGACGGCGACGATTCGACTAAAAAAATTTCATCCAGCATCAACAAGGCGCGGCACAAAAACCAGCTGAGGATAATAATGCTTGACGGCATAACATTCGGCGGATTCAATGTCGTCGACATTGAAAAACTGCACGAACAAACGGGCATGGGCGTCATCGCAATCAGCAGGAAAATGCCGGAATTTGAGAAGATAAAAAAAGCCCTGGACAACGTCAAAGACGGAAAGAAGAAATGGATACTGGTAGAAAAGGCGGGGATACCTTCCGAGATGCGCATAAACGGAAGAAGTATTTATTACCAGGCATGCGGTATTAATAGGAAAGACGCGGAGGATGTTATCAAACTGTCTTCCACGAGGGCGCTGATACCAGAGCCTTTGCGAATCGCGCACCTTATCGCTTCAGGCGTAGTAAAAGGGGAATCGTATGGCAGAGCGTAAGAGGAAATCCGGAAATATTTTCCGCGAATTGGTGGAAACTGCTGCATACGCTGTGCTTGGCGTTTTGGTAGCAATTTTTATTTACCAAGCCCTCATGTTTTTGCTAGGAACTAACAGGCCTGTAATAGATGTCGTGTCGGAATCTATGTATCCTAGCATTAAACGCGGCGATCTTGTGATAGTCAAGCGCGTTCAACCGCAGGATATAAGAATCGGGGACGTCATTGTTTTTGACACGTTGTCGCAACGGTTACCGGTTATACACAGGGTTTACAAAATCAACGACGACGGCACATTCCAGACACTCGGCGACAACAACGGAGGGGCGCAACACGACTGGGAAAAACAGATAGAAGCAAATGATGTCGTTGGCAAAGCTGTATTAGTAATACCTTACGTGGGCTGGATAAAGATAATAATATGCGACTCCGCTCCGGTTGTGTGCAACGTGCTTTCGCCGATCGTGTACAGATAACTAAGATAAATACATGATAACCGAAAAGGAACCAAGAACGATATCGTATTTAAACACTCTAATCGAATATCATTCTTGATTAAATGGGGAATAAAATGGAATTTTGCCAAAAATGCTCTAGTATGATGATGCCTCAAAAGAAGGACGGTAAAGCGTTGCTGGTTTGCCGCAGTTGCGGCTCGAAAAAGAATTTCCAGAAAAAATCCTTCAAGATATCAGAACACATCACCCATGAAGAGCCGGATGTCATCGTAGTAGAAAAAGAATTTTTAAGTTTGCCCAAAACTGTAGTTACGTGCCCGAAGTGCGCCCATACAGAAGCGTTTTGGTGGCTGCAACAAACCCGCAGCGGTGACGAAGCTCCGACACTGTTTTTCCGTTGCACAAACCCGAAGTGCAAGCATTCGTGGAGGCAGTACAGCTAATCATACATCAAGGTCTTTGATCAGTTCAGAAAATAATTTTTGTTTGTTAGTTCCATCGAATTGAACATCTATCATAGACCCTATGTCTTCACCTGTTCTCCTAACCTGGGCTGCATAATGTTTCCAAAAATAGATGTCCCTTTCTGCGTATGCTATCAATTCCGGCGGCTCTACAGGTTCCCCTTTTGATCTTCTGATAATTAACTCGTCCTTTGGAGGTATGAAAAAATCCGATAATAAAACCATTTCAGAATCATAACCCATTCTTTTCAATTCAAGTGTTATGAATGGCGCATGCTGTGCGCCGATTGAAATATGCACATCCGTTGCAGAAGATTTTGCCACTTTGCCTATTCTTTGGGAATCCAATTTATTCCTGTTTGTTCCTATGGATACCATTTTATCGTAAATTGCCAGTATTTTTCCGATGTCTGGTGAATCAGAAGTTACCTCACTATAAAAATCATTGTCTACTTCGCTCGCTTTCATAAAAAGTCCGGGAGTTTCGAATGCAAAAGCTTGGAATTCCGGATACGATGCTCTGAGTTTACGCATACCAACGAATTGAGGCCGTTCCCTTTCTTTTACCTGGGTCCACTGGGAATCGCTGAAATTAGTTTTAAATTTTACTCTAACTCTTTTCATCAGTTCATCATAGCTTAGCCTTCCAGCAACGTATTCTCCGATCAGGCCGCTGCTATTGGACGGGTATTCCACTCCAAGGCATCTGCAGGAAGATTTAACAAGATAGTCTGTTACTTCTTGGTATGAATTCTTATTGTGTCCAGACGCGATCGTCCAAATTTTCATAGAATCAAAATACTTCTCAAAAGTTAGCTTTAAATAAGGTTAACTGCACTCCATCGTTATTCTTAATTTGTTGCCGGCTTTTTGCGTCGAGATTATTGTGCAGCCCCGCAGAGATTCGTTTTGCGTCGCTTCTGGTTGCTGCAATTCTTCAGGGACTTCGGCCCATTTGAACAATTTGACCTGCTCGCGTTTCGCGTCGACGACAGCGACACCGCGCAAAACCATCGATTCGAAGTCTCCGGAGTAGACGGGCACTACGTAAAAGTAACCGTCCCTGATTTTTTTGAACAAAGGCTGGAGAGGGTACCAGTTTTTGTAGATGCTTACCTCACCGCGGACGTCGTCCAAAGCGCGTTCAGGCCCTACCAATTCCAGCTTTCTTGAATCGTAAATTGTGACGTTTCCGAAGTTTTTTCCCGACGATTCTATTTCGATGAAATGTGTTATTGATTTTCTTTCGCGGCCCTCTGGTTCCAACTGTATTAATGCATAATTTCTTTTATTCTCTTTATCGTACTGGAAATAAAGGTCCTGCGCTATTTCGAACACGTTCTCGTGCTGGAAATAATAATTCAGGAAATCCTTCCAGTATTTGTATTTAGCCCATTTGTATACGCGTAATTCGCTGTAATCCTCGTCGATAAGAATCTGGTTTTCGAGCCACGCGGGCACGCTGCCTGACCTGATTTCTCCTGTTGAATAGAAGCTTACTGAGCCGTCGTTTTCAAGCGTTGCAACACCAGCCTGTTCCTGGTAGAATTTTACCAAGAAAATTGTCGGCAGGCCGATTTTTGCCGGCCGCAGCCATACAGGACCCTTTTCGTTGTGTGTCAGTATCGGATCGCCGAACTCGAAGAACGGGTATTTCAACCACATTATCAGCCCGATGTCCCTGATCTTTCCTGTCCACAGCTGGTACAGTATATCGGTTATTTTCCCGCGCTCCTCGGAATACTCTATGTTCTCGTAGATTTTTTTCCTGTCCGACGGGTTTTGCCCGTTGACCAGAACATAGGCCGGCGATGGATTGCCGCTGTTTATTATTGTCGAAGGTTCGTAACTGGAAACCCAGTACAATGTTCCGTTGATGGGATAAACGCCGTCCCAGCTGTCTGATAATTTCCAGCCTGTCTCTGTCACGAGCGTTTTCGGTATTTGAAGTGCGTACTCTTGTGAAACCAAACGCATGCCCTTCACATCGTCCCACGTTATTTCCGATACGGTCGATGAAGGCTCTTCTGAAAGTTCAACCGGTTTGATGATATCCATCCCGTACCATCCGACTTCAAGGGGAGGGGATAAAATTGCTGCGATCGAGTAAAGCAGAGCCAATAAAATAATTGGCAAGATCAGCCAAACAATACTTCGGGTCTTCGGTTTTTTGGTATCCTCGAAAACGAATATGTGTTCTATCTCTGTTTTTGTCAGCTTCGACAAGCCGAAGGCAAATGTTCTGGTAAAAGCCGCGGCTACCAAAGAACCTGCAGGTGATAACGAAATTAAAAACGCCCCGAACAGCCAGGACACAAAGATGTTGTAAACAAGCCCTTTCCTGAAAACGCCGAATATTGCGATCGCGCCAACAACGAAAGCCCATAACGTGTAGAAACCGGGGAAGCCGAGGGCCAGAAAGAAATCAATCCACATAAGGATTAGATTATCAAATAAGGCTTAAATTCAGATTTTTCCCTTGTAACGATCCCGTATAACCGTTTTCGCTGCGTACAGAGTGTCTGCGGTTTTTCCTTTCAGCAAACGGCCGCGCCTGATCGCGATCTGGATGAGAATATCCTGCGGATCACCGGATGTAAATTTGACGTCATAAAACTTTTCCAGTGTTGGTCTATCCTTTTGAAGTATTTCTTCCAGAATTTTGTGCGCTACGTATTCCGGATTTTTCAGCTGATCCGCCTCGATTGCGCCTTTCAATGCGATTGAAACCTCGTCCCGCTCGTAACTTGGAACTATGCCCGGCGAATCCAAAAGCAGGATATCCTCGTCGATACGAATCCACTGGACACCTTTCGTGTGGCCCGGTATCGGAGCGACGGATGCCGACCGCCGGCCTTTCAACAAATTGATTATAGTCGATTTCCCGACGTTCGGATAACCCACTATTGCGACGCGGGCGGGCTTTTCCGCCAGATTCGATTTTATAAACTCAAGGAGTTTTTTGCGGTCTTTGGGGTCCTTGGAAGATATTACGCAGGATTTTGGAAATTCCATGATGTCTTTTCTCTGTACAAGGTCGGCCTTGTTTATTACAAACAATAACTTCCTGCCAAACTTCCTGACCATTTTTTCTAGGTCTGTGTTTCGGGTTCCGAATGTGTCACGCGCGTCCAGTATCTCAATAACCACGTCCGCGCACAGCACTATCTTTTTTATCATGTACCGGAAGCCGGACGACTTGGCCAAAAATTTTCCTGCCATACAATTCACAACCCGACGGTTAAACGCAATCCGGCGCTGTTTATTTTTCTTTTTTCTTCTATTAGTTCGTTAAACGACTGGTCCGTGTTGCTTAATCTTAACAGCCTGCCGTTTTCCATGTAATCGGGATCCACGTAGCGGAATTTTTTCTTCAGTACATACTGGGGGTTTTTTGAATCTTCGATTATCGCAAGGTTTTTGTTTGCCAGCATATTCAGGTATTTCTGCACGCCAACGTTATTGCAGCTTTTTAATTTACCTATTACGAAATTGTCATCCTTCAACAGATCTTCTGCGGTTATGATTTTGTTTTCTATCGCAATCCGCAAAGCCGAGGACAACAACGTATAGCGAACCGTCGCCTGCGGCCCGCCCCAGTGCACCATCTGGCATTTTAAAAACGCCTCGCCGAATTTTTTAGCCGCATCCTTTGAATTTAAAACGATGCGACCTTCATTCTTTGCGAGCGCGTTGACGCATTCCGCAACGATAGACGGCGCGGCCCAGTCCTTGAACTCGCGCAATGCGTAGTCGATTCTGTCTGCGCACAGTTTTGGCGTCGGTTGTTCTACCAGGGCGAAGTTCTTGTAATCAGATATTCGTTGCACGTCCAAACCGTGCTTTTCAAGTATCTCCGGCAATTCGGACTCGAAGAATATTTTTTTGTGTATGCTGTCCTGGTGGTCTTCGGTTTCGCCGCTTCCCAAAAGCCAGTCAACGACATGTGAAAAGGCGGTGTGCGAGACGTCATGAAGCAAACCGGCGGCCTGCTCTTCAACGCTTGCGCCCAATTTTCGTACAAGCAACATGACCCCCAAAGAGTGCTCGTAACGGCTGTAATTCCTGTAAACGTAATACTCATCAGGAATGCCGTATTGGGCTATCTTTTTCAGCCTCTGGACAGGTTTTGAGTTTATCAGCTCTGTCAAAACCTGTTCGTCCACGTTGAAAGAGCCGTAAATCCTGTCGTTTAGTACCATAACAAGCCATTAAACACTGGAAAAATATATTTAAATTGGCGGGAACTATAGATTATTCATGGTATTGAAGATGCTAGCGTCCCTGTTCCTTCTTCTGATACTAATAACAAGGATACCTGCCTTATTTTGGCCTAAAAAGGCCAAGGCGCGGATGAAAGACTTTTCAAAAACAAACAAAAACTGGTCTTACGCCTTGAGTTTTGTTTTGCTGGCCGTTGGCTTGATAATGCTTTCGCTGGTTGCAAGGCTCACTAACCTGCAGACGGTTTTAGTTTCCATATTCGGTTATGCACTGCTTGTCGGAAGCTTCTTAATGTACAATGAGATGCATAAGGACATAATCAAGGCTGTTCTGAAAAAGTCGGACAAGTGGCTCCAGAAGGTCGCATTGCTGAAGGTGGTTGTGGCTGCGATTCTTCTTTGGGTTCTGATGTACTAGCCGTTATTTTTTTCTTTACTTTTCCCCAGTTCAGATTGCAGGCTGTCTACCTGCCTCTGCTGCTCTCTTACCACATACTCAAGGTCAATTCCAACAGTGTCATATCCAATCTACTCCACCAATAGCAACAGATACATAACCGCTATGCCGGCTACAAACGACAAGAGCTGCATTGCGGATTTATCGCTTTTCTCCTTGTGAAGCTCCGGTATCAAATCCGATCCTGCGATGTAAACGAAGCTTCCTATTGTGAAGGGTACCATTATCGAAACAAAACCTTCTATGTAACCGCTGATTGCCATTGAAACCAAAAAACCCGCCACCGCTGCCAACGCTGAAAATAGGTTAAGCATTATCGCCTTTCCACGGTTGACCCCGCCCTTCAAAAGTACGCCGAAGTCGCCTATTTCCTGCGGTATTTCATGGAAGACTACTGCCAAAGTGGTCGCCACGCCTAATGGAACATTAACTAGGTAGCTGGCGCCTATGACAAGGCCGTCTATGAAATTGTGCACGCCGTCGCCAATCAGGTTCATGAAAACGAAAGGCTTTATGTGCGCGTTTGGGCCGGGTCGGCCGTGGGAGTGGTGCCAGTGTATTATCTTTTCGACCACGAACATGGTTACAATGCCGGATAGTATATAGACCGGTGTCGCGCCGGTGAAGCCCATTTCTATGGTTTGCGGCAAAAGGTGGATAAACGAGTCCCCGAACAACCCGCCTGCTGCGAAACTGACCGGATAAATCAGGTTTTTTGATTTTGCCGGGATGGCCAAAATACCCACAAGGGATATTGCGCTGACTACCAAAACGCTTGCAAGCCCATACGCAAACACGTCCAGCGTCATCTCAAACCTTTCTCCCTGAGCAGTTTCATAACGTCGTGGTGGCGTACCGATGTTTTGTTGTGTATCATCAGATTCATATCCAGGTGTTTTCTGCCAAAGCCGCTGACCTTTTTTCCGCAGTCGCATTTTACCGTCATTTTCTGCCTAGCCATGGATACATACCCTATATACCCTTACCACCCCTGGTAGTTAAGCTTTAATTGCACGGGCCTTGATAAAAAGGGTATGGTTACTGTCAAATCGTTTGATGGAAAAGAGGTTTTCGCCTGCGACGAATGCGGATTCAAGTACGCCGACAAGGAAACGGCAACGGAATGCGAGCGTTTCTGCAAAACCCACAAATCCTGCAATCCAAAGATAACCGCACTGGCTTTAGCGAGATAATTTATTTTCTGTGGCCAACTTTTCCGGTCGGCCGGCACACTTTCGCGTTTATTACATTTTCGGATGTCTTGTACAATGAGGACGATAGGGATGATGGCCGGGGCATAAATAACTTTAAGTCTCATAGCCGATACCTTTCATGCGGGATGAATCCTTCTTTTATTGCACAAAGACCAGATTAAGTTGGTATGAAAAACGCCGAAATTGCAAAAATCCTTTACGAGATAGCGGACATACTCGAGATGCAGGCCGTTGAGTTCAAGCCGCGCGCTTACCGGCGCGCGGCGCAGTCCATAGAAACACTGCAGCGCGACATAACCGAGATCTGGCACGAAGAAAAATTAAGAACCATTCCCGGCGTGGGCGAGGCGATAGAGGAAAAGATTTCGGAATATCTGGAAACTGGGCGGTTGCCATACTACGAAAAACTGAAAAAATCGCTGCCTGTTGATTTGCAGTCGTTAATGGCTGTTGAAAGCCTGGGACCGAAGCGGATTGGCGTTCTATACAGGAAACTCGGAATAAAAAATTTGGACGATCTGGAAAAGGCTGCGAAAGAACACTGCATTGAGAAACTGGACGGGTTCGGCGAAAAAAGCGAGAAAAAAATACTGGACGGCATTGAATTTGCGAAAGGTTTCAAGGGGCGCATGCTGTTAGGCACGGCGTTTCCTATCGCGAACGAAATTGTTGACCGATTACGCAAACTGGATTTTGTTAACCGCGCCGAGTTTGCAGGATCTTTGCGAAGAATGAAAGAAACGATAGGCGACATAGATATTCTTGTAACTTCCAAAGATCACGATAAGGTGATAGATTTCTTTACCAAAATGGAAGATGTAGGCGAAGTTATTGCGCGCGGGCCGACGAAAGCGTCGGTGCGGCTGAAGGCCGGCGTGCAGGTTGACATCCGGGTCCTTGAAGACAACGTGTTCGGCGCCGCGCTGCAGTATTTCACAGGGTCGAAAGAACATAACGTTGTAATGAGGAAAATCGCAATATCACGCGGCTTGAAATTAAGCGAGTATGGGCTGTTCAAAGGAAACAAATTGGTTGCCGGCAGGACCGAAGAGGATGTCTACAACAATCTCGGTTTGGATTTCGTAGAGCCTGAAATGCGCGAAAACACGGGCGAAACGGATGCTGCGAAAAATCATGCATTGCCTGATCTGGTGAAATACGGCTCGATAAAAGGCGACCTGCAGATGCACACAAAATGGAGCGACGGCGCAAACGCGACCGAAGAAATTGCCGATGCGGCTGAAAAACTAAGCTACGAATACATCTGCATAACCGACCATGGAGGAAATTTGAAAGTCGCAGGAAGCCTTGACGAATCGGAGTTCAGGAAACAATGGAAAGAGATCGACGAGGTTAATGAAAAAATGGGCGGGATAAGAATTCTCAAGGGCGTTGAAGCGAATATCGGGCCTGACGGAAAAATTGACATGCCGGACAAATTCTTGAAAGAGTTTGATATTGTCGTCGCGTCTATACATTCCTCATTCGGACTTACAAAAGAACAGACTACGAAACGGCTGATAGAAGCTATGGAGAATGAGAATGTTGACATAATAGGACATCCTACAGCAAGGAACATCGAAGAAAGGAAAGGCGTTGACATGGATTTTGAAAAAGTGTTCGGCGCAGCCAAAAGGACAGGAACGCTGCTTGAGATTAATGCACAGCCAAACCGGCTTGATTTAAACGATGCCAATGCACGTTATGCGATCAAAACAGGCTGCAAACTTGTCATCAGCACGGACGCGCACAGCACTGAGCAGCTGGCGAACATGCGGTTTGGCGTGGGCGTAGCGAGAAGGGCGTGGGCGGAAAGCAAAAGTATTGTGAATACGCTGCCGCTGAAAGATTTTATGAAATGTTTGAAGAAATAATTCACAACGATTACTGGGCCTTGCCCAGTCTCGCTAGCTCTTGGTCGATTACCTTCTTGAATGCATTGTACGGGACTGCGCCCGGTATCACGATGTAGCCGTCTTTTTCATTCCCAACGAAGAATGTTGGAGTTCCCTGCACGCCGGCCGCTTGGCCGTCGCTCAGGTCCTTCTGAACCTCGGACTTGTATTTTTCCGAATCAAGGCATCCGTTAAATTTCGGCGCATCCAAACCTATTTCCGCTGCCCATGACTTCAGGTTATCTTTTGTGAATGTGATTGTTCCCTGACCCTGTTTGTTCTGCTCGTCGAAAATTTTATCGTGCATTTCCCAGAATTTTTTCTGCTCGTCAGCGCATTCGCCCGCTTCGGCTGCGGGTAAAGCGGCCGGGTGTATCTGTACCAGCGGGAAGTCGCGATAGACGAATTTAACTTTACCTGTTGAAACATAATTGGTTTTTAATTCCGGCAGCACGTCCCTGTACGATGCGCGGCAAAAAGGACATTGGAAATCGGAAAATTCTACAACTGTAATAGGGGCGTTGGCGTCCCCAAGGGACGGGTCATCGTCTACGGAAATTGATGCGCGCTGCTGGACCGCTGTTGTCGTCGTAGTAGTTACGCCGCTGCTTTTGGGAACGAAAAACTGGCTGCCTAAATAAATCCCGATAATCAGCGTGAATAAAACAACAGAAACTGTGCGCAGGGTGGATTTCCTGATGGTGAACGTGTCTTTTTTGGCCATATGCTCGACTAGTAATTATCATATTCTGTGGTATTTAAGCATTTTAAGCAAAGGTGAGAATATTCTTTGTGAACGCCAAAAAGAAAGCAAAAGAGCACATGGTGAAAGAGGCGGGCGGGCATACCGGTTCGCTGCTGCGCCAGGTGATATTGGGCGGGCAGGACGGGCTGGTTAATGTTCTGGGCCTGATACTCGGCGTTGCCGCGGCCACAAACGATACGAGGATAGTTATCATAGCCGGCTTGGCCGCAACAATGGCCGAATCGATTTCTATGGCCGCGGTTGCGTACACGTCTTCGAAGGCCGAGAAGGAATATTATTACAAACAACTGGGACAGGAGAAGAAAGAGATTGAAGAAGTGCCTGATATCGAACGGGAAGAGATCAGGCTGATTTATTATAAAAAGGGTTTCCGGGGAAAGCAGCTTGATCAAATTGTGAAAAAAATAACTTCGGACAGAAAGGTGTGGCTTGACATAATGATGAGCGAAGAACTCGGATTGACAGAATCAAAATTGAAGAATCCCGTGATGGAAGGCGTTGTCGTGGGTGTGTCTGCGGTCATAGGCTCGTTAATACCGCTTGCCCCGTTCTTTTTCTTTCCTGTTGCGGCTGCGGCGGTGTGGGGATTGGCTGTTTCCGTCGTGTCTTTGTTCATTTTCGGTGCGATAAAATCGAAACTGACAGCCGGCCACTGGGCAAGGAGCGGCATGGAAATGGCTGTTGTAGGAACTGTTGCCGCAATATTAGGTTACCTGATCGGCGTTTTCTTGGGTGGTGTGTATTATTGAACTGGCAAATGATTTTATGAAGGGCATTACGCCTGTGATCGCACTGGTAATGCTGCTGCTCATTACGGTTGGGATTGTGGGCGGTTCGTATGCGTGGGTCAGCGGGCTGCTGTCAACATCCATAAGCAAGGCCGTATCAATTCCTGCCGGCGGCGCATATTGTTCTGGCGGAGATGTCAAGGTTTATGTCCTGAACAACGGGGATTCTGCTATAA
>JACPZZ010000001.1 GCA_016195275.1 Candidatus Aenigmatarchaeota archaeon
GTTCTTTACCATTATTTGCATTTCGCTTTTTGTCAGGAATTTCTTTGTTTCGTCATATCTTTTCTTGTTAGCTTCAAGAAGTTTGTTCCATAAATTCTTTTCTATCCAAAGGTGTTCTTTCATTTGTACTTCTTGTTTCTTCGACGGGTAGATTCTGAATTTGTAGGTTCTCATTACATCCCCTTCTGTTGAGTATGACACGCCCTGTATTTATGCGTTTTGTTTGCGGCGTTCCGATACGGTTCGATTTCTGAAGAGTGTGGGATTTCTTGCTCACAAAGGTTAAAAAGAAGAGGGTTAAATTTATTATCTAACAAGCTCCTGCAAAAGCATTTTCTGCTTTGCAATATTGACGTCCAGTTTGTCCAACAACTCGCATGCTTTGCACACATCGCCTGAACAGGGTTCGCCACAGTTTTCGCATTCGGTTATCTCCGACAAGCCGCTTTTTGAAGCAGATTCACGCAGGACGGGCAGCATAGCGTCAAACGTCCGAAGGAAAGAAAATTTCGTGCCCGAATGTTTTGATTCCACGTCGTTCAGGAAGTCACGCACCTCAAATCTGATTCCGGAAACGTAAGGACACTCGCCCCAATAGTTGCCGGCTTTGGTTATCAGGGCGTAAAGAGCTACTTCTTTTTCAGGCAGGTCGCGCAAGGGCTTGATCCTTGGGATGAATTTGTCGTTGCTTTTCAATGCCGGCTTTGGCCCCATGCGGGCGAGGCGTTTCAGGTCGCCTTTCAGGTAGTTTATCAAAACCGCCTGCGCCTCGTCGTCCATGTTGTGGCCTGTGCAGACTTTTGTGGCGCCAAGCTCCCGGGCTGCACGGTTGAGCAAATATCTTCTAAAAACGCCGCAGAATGTGCACGAATTGAGGTTTTTATTTTCCCCCTGCGCCTTTGCAGCCATAACATCGTCTATGCTGCTGCCCAAGTTGCTCTTAAAACGGACAATGTAATGGTCGACGCCAAGCTTTCTGGTCAGCTTTTTTGTCACTTCAAGGCTCTTGTCGCGGTAATGCTCTATGCCTTCGTCGATGCTCACCGCAATGATCCTGATGTCTGGCCTTTCGCCGAATATCTTTTTCATCAAAACCAAAGACACGGAAGAATCCTTGCCGCCGCTTAATCCGACAACAATAACCTCGTTTTTGCCGATCAGCCCGTTTTCACGTATCGTCCTCTTCACCCGCTTCTCAAACTGATCCTTAAAGCAAGAAGCGCAATATGAGTTTCCTTCGTGTTTGCGCGTGTAGATGGCTTTGCTGCCGCATGCGCAGGTCAAATCAGCCACCAGAAACAACCTTCAGAATTTCGACAAAATCGTTTTCTTTGACCTCGCTTTCATCAGGCACGATTTCATTGTTTACCGATACGAGAACGATTTCAGGGTTTATTTTCAATTCTTTCAGAATGCCGGAAATCGTCGTCGCCTTTGTTTCGATCTCTTTCCCTTCGTTCATCCACGCAACTTTGAGTTTCATAGCGACACTAATATGATAGGCAGATTTAAATAAAATATGCCTGAAGTGTTAGAAGCAGTTTAAGCGGGCCGAGGTCGCATAATCAGGGAGTGCACTGGTCTCGAATTGATGCGGAACAGAAAACCAGCGGGCGAATGCTAGACCGTTTCTAGCCGCTAAAGCCCATGAGGGTTCAAATGAGCCTTTCTTTCAAAAGAAAGCCTCAACGGAAAGAAATTAAAATGAGAGAATGGTTCTGAAATTCCCTCCCTCGGCGCTTTTTTTATTTTATTCAGCGTGTCGTCGAATAATGCGACCAGCCGTCCTGCCTCAGGTCCTCTTTTGAGATAGGCTGCGCCCTGTTGCCCAGACGAATGTATGTTGCCATTTCCCTGTCAAACTGCGCGCCGTCCATCTTGTTTTGCGACGAGGCCCATGCCATAAATTTCACAGCTTTTCCTGTGTCCACGCGCACAAATCTTAGCAGGTCTGTATATCTTCCTCCCCAGTCGATGTCCCTGGGTATTTTCTTTATTGTTTCGTAGAAATATAGTACCCTCAACGAAGGGATGCTTTTTCTTGCGGCCACTGTGTCAGAGTGGAAGCCCTCCCTTTCGCGCAATAACCCTGCAATGGAAGCGTCTTCCCTGTAAACGTCTTCCATATTCTTTATCGCCTTTGAATAGGGCGACCAAGCCTTTTTAGACACCGCGACCAGCACATCGAAACTGTCTTTGGCTGCGCGCAACTCGTTGCCGAACTCCCTGATATCACGGTCATCCTGCTGTTTGAAACCATCGAGCACGTCATAAAGCTCGTGAGGCAGGTCTTCAAACTTCTGTATTCTGGCAAAGGCTTCTGTAAAAACTGACAAAGCGTGCAGCTGCAACTGGTTCGTTTTCACATCCTGCGGCTGCGTTCCGGCCTCAGCGCCGACAAGCTTCCATACGTAAGACCTTATCGCTTTTTGCTCCTGGCTTCCCAGATCCTGGGCTGCGATACCGAGCCTGCTGATATAATCCTCGGCTGTCTGAGTCTTAACAGGTTCCGGAGGTCTTGGTTGCGCATACGTTCCGATTTCAGGCGGGCTTACGGGTGCGTGTGGCTGTGCATACGTTCTTACACGCTGCCGTACTGCGGCCGGTGATCCTGCGGATGTTTTATTTCCGGTCTGCGGCTGGAAATCTTGCAGCGTTTCCAGAACGTCTTCGCTGCCTCCGCCATTTATCACGACACGTTCAACGGCTGATACCAGGTCTTCGAATTTTCTCAGCGTTTGGTAAGTATAAGGAGTTTTTCCTGACAACCTTTCCCCCAAAACATTCAATGCGTGCTGCCTGATTGTTTCCTGAATTTGCGGCGGCAGCGTTTTTATCGCGGATCCTAGTAGCTGGGAAAAAGCCAGATCGTCCGGCAATTTTGTTTTAGGTTCGGCTGCATCCGCGATTGGAACGCCTGCATGTTTTGACACTGGCTGAACACTTTCTGTTCGCCTATTGTTAGACAATTTTTCCACATAATCACGGCCTTTGGTTGTTACGGAATAAAGGCCTGTCGAAGGGTCGAATTCTGCCAAGCCATTTTTTATGAGCCTTGTCATCTTTATACCCATGCCCTTGCTTCCGGGCTGGTTCGCTATATCTGTTCTGTTTACAGGATGCTCGTACAGCTGCAACAAAGTTCTGTCTGTCAAAACGAGCCCGGAGATGTTTTTGCCTGTTGCTTCGCCTGATACTTGTTCGGTCTGAGGCTGGGTTAATTCTATCGCAGGCTGTGGTGTTTCAATCTCTGCTTGCATATCTGCGTTTTCCTGTTGTGGCGTTTGGCGCGACGCTGCCGATTTACCAGTGCGTTGAGTAACATGGGTTACTGTTTCCCTGATTGTTATCTGTGGTTTTGCCGGCTCCGGTTGTCCTGTTTCTTCCGGTTTTCCCGAATTTTGCAGTATGCCTTCAACCTGCTGCAGGAAATTGTTTATTGCCGGATGCAGCCCTGCCCTTGTAATTTTCTCATGTTGACTGCTTGCTATTGGGCCTAAAAGCCCTTCGACTTCTCTGATGAAATCCTGTACCGGGGCGGGAAGTTTTTCAAGTTCTATCAGTTCATCTGTTTCTGTGCCTAAAGAAAAAAGCTCCCTCAAGAGTTTACGTACAGCCATATTTTTCCTTCTGATTTTATTTTGCTTTCCAAATAATTATCTATGCTGCTGCAGATTGGGAACCGTGTGTAGCTGTCCTGTAAAAATCTAGCTTATCGTAAAACTGGGTCGCTGTCAAATTGTTCTGCTGTGTCACCCATTCTATGAATTCCAGCCCTTTTGCAGGGTCGACTGTGAATAATCCTAACATGTCCCTGTACGCCGTTGTTGGCTCATGGTCGCTGTCCGGCACTCTTTTCAGGGCGCGGTATAAAACACCAGTCTTTTCTGGTGGGATACTGTTCCTAACAATTATCAACTCAGGATGGAACTCTGTATGCCCGCCCAAAATATCCGCCAGTTCAGGGTCTTCCGCATATACAAGTTCAATCGAATTTACTGGCCCTGCGTATCTGGCCGTTTTCGTCACAGATATTTTTCCTTTTCTGCCACCTATTTCAAAGCCGTCCAATTGTGTAGCACCGTTTTTGTACGAGCTTAAATAACTCGCGACAGATGCTTTATTTTCGTCTGGAAACGCCTGATAAACATCTTTGTAAGGTATCTCGCCTTTGCCTTCTATGGTTTTAATATACTCTCTAATTTTGTATCTCAAAGTGAGGTCAAAACTCGTGCCGAGTCCCTCTTTTTTTGCGTTTTTGGATAGGGTTATTAAGGATTGTGCGTGTTCTTTGCCTGCGTCTGTAAGCGCCAAAGACCCGGGCTTTACATAACCTTTATTTCTGGCGGATGTCAAGGCTGTGCTCAGTTGCCTGCTTGTATATTCCATGTGTGACATCAGATTTTCCCTGTCCGACGAGATTTGTGACAGGAGCACGAGCAAACGTTCCAGTTTATTTTTCGGTCCAATCCCTGGTTGTAGGTCTGTCAATATTGCCTGTTCCGGCTGTGTCTCCATCGTGTCCGTTTTTGTTGAAGAGCTACTGGTTCTCACAAGCTCTTCGATACGTGATACAAACGTGTGGAATGCCCATGGAATCGATGCGGTTGGATCCGCATCCATTTCTCGATATAAGCTTTCGAGGGCTGCTTTTAGTCCTTCAAGCTCATTATGTGGTGTGTCGCCCATGCTAAGGGATGGTTGGAAAGCTATAAATCTTACCTATGCGGGCTGTGTGAAGGAGCTGCTAACATGCGTTCGTCACCTGTCCTGCTCCGAGATTAAATACGACTGTGTTCTGGAACGGCTTGACAAAAGGAGGGGTGCGGCATTGACATCAAAATTGAAAAATTCTCGACGAGTTTTACGGGCCTGTTGCAAAAATGCGCGCCAGATGGTACCTGTGGTCGTGTGAAAAATGCGACGCCAAAGCCGGCTTCGGCCTGACCCATATGGAATGGGTTGACAGGAAAGACATTGACAAAATCAGGAAATTTTTTGGTTGAACTTTTAATAAAGGTCGCTCAGGCCCACATTTCCCTGACTATTTCCGCTGAAATCCGGGCTATCATGCGTTCCGGTACAAAGACTTCCAAGGAAACTGTCTTATCATATTTTGTTTTTTTCAAATCATTTATTGTCTTACGGAAATCGATCGACGCCACACCCACTGGCAAATGCTCGTCCATTTTGCCGTGGTTGTCGTGCATGTGCACGTGTTCGATTCGGTTGCCCAGTTTTCTGATGTGCGCGGAGACGGATTTCATGCCGCCTTCTATGAAGGCGTGGCCGATGTCCAGATTGGCGCCCATGCCCCTGACTTTCGAAACGATGCGGCTGAAATCTTTCAACGACGGCATTTCAGTTGTGTTTTCCAGCATTACTGTCATGCTGCCACCGGCATAATCCACCAGGCTTTTCATGTTATCTATGTAATTTGCGATGATCTCCCTGCGCATGGCTTTGTCTGATAAAACCGTGCTTTGCGAATGGGCGTGGAACGTTATTTTTTGCATGTTTATTTTTTTGCCTGCGTCGATGATTTTTTTGCATTCCTCTACCCAGGCTTTGCGAACTATTTCATGCGGGCTTCCCAGGTCTATCCACCACGGCGCGTGGCCCAGGACAAACATTTTGTGCCTGGCGATTATCCTGTTTATCCTTGGGGCCTTTTTTGCGATTGTCCTCGGGGCGCCGCCCGGCTCCTCGATGCCGACTTCAACAAAATCAAAATCAAGGGACGCTATTTCCCTGATTTCCTGGACAACGTCGAAGGAAGGGTTTGTTGTGGTGCCGAACTTTGGCAGAGTCATAAAACTAGTTCTTTCAAGGCCAATTTAAAGGCCTTTTGGGTTCAACAAAAACGGCAACTTTATAGTTTCACAGTTTTAAAAACCTTACAACATTTTTAGATTAGAACTATCGACTTTTCTAAAATAAACAAGTGTGTGCGCCCACGAATTAGTGCAAATTCGCGTATCGTCTACATGCGTAAAAAGGTTCAACTTCGAATTTACTTTATTTAACTGTTCGATTATCACTTTGTTATTAGAATAACGATGGCGGACGGGTCTATGGTCCAACCTGGTTAAGACGTCGCGTTCACATCGCGAAGGTTGAGAGTTCAAATCTCTCTGGACCCAATCAAATCCCTTTCTTAAGAAGAAAGGTCTTTGAGAGCCCCAAAGAATCTTTTCACAAATTGGCCGACAGGTTGAATTTTGTTGATGCTATTTCTTCGCCGTTTTCCGCGTCGAAAATAACGGACACGACCTGGAAATTCTTGAGGAATATGCTGGCCTGCCACGTAGGACCGTTTTCCGTTTTGGAGTTTGTTGATGTGCGCAAAACCAGAACAATGCGCGATATGGAATTTTCATCTGTTTTGCCGCCGCACTTTTTCATAATGTCGTCCGCTTCCAGTCTGGTTCTCTCTATTTCCAAAGGCATTATCTCCGTCTCTTTCATCGGGGGCGACAAACCGGCAAATTCAAGGCTGTTTTCACGAAGGGAAAAAGACGCAAGTTCGTTGCGGGTTTTGTTGTAAAAATTGACTGTTGCCGTGTGGGCCGGCGATGACAGGGAACGCAAAATAAACATCACTGACGAAAGGAAGTAGTTTTCCGACTTTAATTCCGCGGCCTTATCGCTGGCTCCTATCAGGCTTTTTATCTTTGGTATATCCATTTAGACCAACGAACTAATACTTCAAATCAGCAGGATAAATAAATGCGTTGGTCGTTAGACATAGATGCTCTGAGTATGCATCTATGTCAGCCTGCAACACGGGCCTATGGTCTAGTGGTTAGGACGTCGCGTTTACACCGCGAAGATCGCTGGTTCGAATCCGGCTGGGCCCACACCCCAAAACTAAGAGAGATTCCGCCGATGCGGAACTTGAATTAAATAAGTAAGGGAAAGGTAGACCGGTAGGAGACCGAAACATACCTCTTGTATGTTTCAGTTTGAGCCGGGCCGGTAGATCAACGGTAGATCGCCACATTGGCATAAGGGAAAGAAAACTTCCAGAATTGTGGAGGCTTCGGGTTCGAATCCCGACCGGTCCAAATAAGCCTTCATAGGAAATCATAGATTTCCTATGCACGAAAATCTATGATTTTCGTTGTCTTTCGAAAGAAAGCCTTAACAGCGAAAATCAACGGATTTTCGCGTGTAGGAAACTAAAAGTTTCCTACAGGGAAATGACGACACCCCATGGGCGGACTGAGGGCGCTGCTTTTCCCGAATTACGCAAAAAGACTATTTATTAAGAGTTTTGGACAAAGACTAATCAGTGATCGAATGGAAAGTTTTGCTGTTCTGCTGATCGCGGCTGTGCTATTCCTTGGCTTCCTGTTTTTGGGGACGTATATGCTGGACGTACAATATTCCGGGCCTTCAGGAAAAAGGCCGTCTGCTGTGCGCATCGACTTAACGTCGTTCCCGCAATTCTTCCTCGGTTTTACAAAGGAGGACAAGGCAAGAACGATAAACTACGAAGATTTCTCCCTGGGTCTGGAATCTAACATGAAAATAAAGGAAGTCCTGGAGCAGGAAATATCCAGGGGTTTGTTCTCCAATGAAGAATTGTCCTTAGAAGTTGATTTAAACACTGCCACGGTGGCCGAAGCTGCGGGGGCCACCCTTGAATTTGAGGTCGTAAACACCAATAATTATGGAAATCTTGTTGTTTCATGGAACGGCAAAGAGTATTACAGCGACAAACCCGCTGTCGGCAAGATAAGCATCAAATTACCAAAAGAATCGCTGAAAAACGAGAACAGGCTTGCGGTAAAGTCCACAGGCCCGGGAGCACGCTTCTGGGCAGAGTCGGTTTATTCATTAAGGAACTTAAGACTTGATGTTGTCACGGTTTCAAAAAGAACGCTTTTCTTCGAGGTGTTTCCGGAAGAGGCCAGTGCATGGAGTTCTGGCGTGTTGAATTTCCGCAGGGCTGATTATTCCACCCAAACCGGCGTAATCAAGGCTTACGCAAACGGCAGGCTTGTTTACAACAGCTTTCCAAACGAAGCCGACAAAATTGAGATCGGGCCTGATGACATACGCCCTGGCACAAATATGATAAAATTCGAGTCGGAGGGCGGCACATTCTCCCTGAAAAATATTTTCCTGAATGTGTTTTTATGGAAGAACCGCACTTCGGGCATAACGAAATCGTTTATGCTCAGCGAAGATGATTTGACGCTGTTGAACAGAAGCGGCTATTACGGCGTTGTGCAGATAAACCTTGGAGAGGTGCTCAAGGCCGCGCCTATTGAAATAAAATTCCGCGGCAACAAGACGACGAAATCCGTTTTCATCACCGAATTGAAGGACCGCGTGAATGCTACTTTTGGGACGGACCAGATCAGTATTGGAAACAACAGCATAACATTCTCAACAGACGGCTCGATGCGCGTTGATTCTGTTGATGTATTCATACAGGGTCGGTAGGCTTGTCTGAGAAAGAAGACATCGAGAGGCGTGCACGGCTCATAGCGGACAGGAACAACGTGCCTGCGCCCGCGCCTGCAGCGCCGGTTGACAGCCCGTGGAAAAAGATATTATACCGTGTCGTCTTGGTTTTAATCTATTTAATAACGATTTCCATTTTCAAATTCTGGGCAGCAGGATGGCTGTGGATAACGGTCTTTGTTCTGATAGGGCTTTATTTATTCGCAAGCGGGCCGGCCGACACAACACAGTTTGTAACGTGGGCTGTTATTATCATTGTCTTGTTCGGCGGTTCTGGTTATTTGTTCACATTAAGCCCGTGGCGCAGCACGATAAACAATTACGTCGCAAGCGTCATGACTTCGTTCAATAAAATTGCTGAGGCTGCCGGCGATTTCACAGCGCAGGTAGACTGTTTGACGAAACCGACTCTGGAAAGATGCACTAAAATACCTGATGCCGGAACGACCCAGAAAACAAGGAAAGGCCTTGAGATAACAACGCTTTCCGCCGAGACTTCGGTGGCTGTTGGAAAAACGGCAAGGTTATTCGCTGCGATAAGGAATGAAGGAGAGGCCGATGCGGCTGTGAGAACCGCAAGGATGTACGGCGGCGAGGGCAAGGGATTCAAGTCTGCGGAAAATTTACAATGCTCCGGCTGCGCGATCGGGATAACGAACGAGGAAATAATTCCTAATGCCAGGCGCGATTTAACTGCGGATATATCGATTCCCTGCGAGAAGATATCCACATTCCCTTATAGTTTGAATATTGAATATGAATACAGCGTGGGGGCGTCGTTGCCGATTGACGTGCTTAATTCAAAAGAATATGACGCAAAAATCGCTGATAAGGAACTGTTTTTAACACAGCCTGCGGCAGACTCGTCCAGCGGACCGGTGCGTGCGAGCATCGTTGTCGGCCTTGAAGGCTACCAGCCGATAAAAGGCGGGACCAAGAACATCCTTTTCGCTAAATTAAACAACCTGGGATCCGGCCAGTTCAGGCTGAAAAGCGCTCAGCTGAAAACAGAATTTAACATATCCAACTGCAAGGTGAACGGCGCTGCTGTCAGCGACTCTAACAACCTTGTCGACCCGTCAGGCCGGTATTACGGGCCTGAAAAATTCATTTCAGTGAGCTGCGACATGAACGTTATGAATGTTGACGGGCAAAAAAGGTTTATCGCGACAATAAACGCTATCTATGCTTACAACATAACAAGTTCTGCCAGCATGGCTGTGGATGAGACCGGTTTTGAATCGTGCAGGCCGACAACGACTGGCGGGGCGCCGCCCTCTCCGTGACATCCTCCCACCACTACACAGGAAATCGTTGATTTCCTGTGCACGAAAACCATTGGGTTTTCGTTGAAGCGTGTGGGCTTCCTGCGAGAGCGAAGTTGTATATCAGCCTACATCTTTCGGAGAGGTCTGACAGGACTGATTCCTGTTCTTCTGTTGGATTTATTTTTATCTGTTGCGTCAGTTGCATTACATCCCCTTTTGTTCTATGATGTATTTCTCTATTAGTTTATCCGAGATATGTCCGTGAGTTGAGACAAAATAGCTCCTTGTTTACGGTTCGCTCTCATCCCACCCGTAAACGGCGTGGATTTCCCGCTCACATTGTTAAGCCAGAACGGCAAGACGCAGCGTATCCCTTACGCCCGGCGCAAGACCGAGAATAAGAACCAAAATTTTGAAAAACGCCCTCAGTTCCCTGTTTTCTATTTCCCTGTCAAACGAATAAAGTACAAATCCTATCACCAACAGCTTCAGCGGAAATATGGCTGCCGGCCCGAAGGACTGCACCAACAATGCAGGCAGAAAATGTTGTTCCTTATAACCGAAGAAGCTCATTGACACAAATGTCGACGATGCGTCGAGCATATGGGCGGATAAAATCAAGATATTTTCCTTTGTGACTATCTTAGGTAATTTTTTGCTAATCGCGAACATCGCCAGCGTGGATAATGAGAACGACAGTATGATGTAAAATATGCCTGTGAAATTCCTCGCCTGCGAAAAAATGAATGCGATGATTAACGCTGACGGCAAAGCTGTTATAAATAAAAGGGTTTTCCAGTATTCTATTTTGTAGAATTTTTGTATAACCAGAGCCGCGTACATGGAAACCAGGAACGCGGCGTACATCACAACCTGGATAAGCGGAGTTACCAGCAGAATGCTGCTTACTACTTTCATGTCGTCGAGTGTGTGAAGGCTGGAAGCAAGAATTGTGAAGGATGTGAGGACCGCAGCGAACTTTGCATCGACCTTTACGCGGTTTTTCAGGACTTTGGTGTAAAGCAGGTAATTTACGATGAAAAAAATCGCTGCATAGGTCACTGTGTTTACCGGGTTGTACTCGCCCGTCCTGTTGATTAAAGGGTAGATGAAGTAGGTGTTTATGAAATCTTCCAAAACCATGATTTTATATTTTGGTTCCAAACTTATATTGTGAGAACCAGCTTTTTGCTTGCGTTGATTGCGATGACCATAGTGGTTTCCGGATGCACCGACACTGTTGATGCAGGCAACGGAGGGCCGGATGCAATTAAAACCAACGAAGTTGTTGTCCTTGAAAGCGTCGAAGCTGTCCCAAATGAGATAAAGCCGGAAAGGAACTTCCTTCTCAGCGGATTTGCAACAAACAAGGCGAAAACAAAAATAAACAATATTGCGATAGACCTGGCCGACTATTGCTCTTCGGTTTTTGATGTTGTAAAGACTTCATGCGCGCTGAATTCCTTTGACGGCTATCGCCACTGCTCGTTATCGCTGAATCTCGATGCGAGCAGCAAGTTCCAATGGAACTTCAAAGCCCCGCCTGCGAGCCGCACAGCAGGCCGGGATTTTGACTGCAACATGGTTGTAAAGACCAATTATTCGTACAACGCTTACGGCTCTGTTGGTGTGATACTGGCCAATGACGCAGAGATAGCGGCCCGCGAAACAGGGCCTGCGCCTGTTACAGGCGACGGCCCGCTGAAAATTTACATAACCGTCGAGTCCGCGCAGCCTGTCGGGCGGGGCGAGACGTTTGACGTCAAGATTGTTTTGAAGAACGAGGGCGAAGGGGAAATTGAAAGGCCGGTACCGAGTTCCGGTATCAAGGTCAACAGGCCGGAAGGCCTGACAGGAAATTGCGACATGCCGGTTGCGATAACCATAACCAAGACGAAAAGGGAGTCTGAACCGATTTTCTGCTCATTTACGACACCGAACACGCTGCCGCCTCGTATCACAAAGTTTATCACAGCTGAGGCTGTTTACGATTACAAACTTACAAGCTCCGTGCCTGTAAAACTGAAGGTAACCAAGGAATCTTAAGGTTTAAATAAACGCGCAAGGAAACAATATATTACGGGTAGTTTAGAGTGTGCATGACCTTTTCCAAAAAGGTCACTCAAAAGAGAATGTGAAAAAATGCGATTTGCTATATTGGGAATAATTTTAGCCGTTATCGTTTCCGGATGCACCGACACTACCAACGCATCAACAGGAACGGGCGGATCTGTTGTGATAAAATCATTTTCCGCTGACGAGACAAACATACTCGGCAATGACAAAGTAACACTGACTGCGGAAATAGAAAACACGGGCGATTCCAGAGCAACGGCTATTACGCTGCAGTTGCTTGAATTGGATGTAAAATGCACTGGGGCGGCCGTAACCGGCTGTGGTGATTCTACACCAACGCAATGGGGCATAATTTCTGGGGATGTGTCAAAACAAATAAAATCCGGCCTTAGAATATCAACACCTGGCGAACAGACTGTCCCGATACAAAACACGTGGAGGGTGCAGGCCCCCAAGATTCCCGCGAACATCGTGCAAACTTACGATGCGAAGACCAGAGTTTCTTACACCTATTCTACGTCCGCTTTGAAGCAGATAACAGTGATCACTTATGACGAATACCAGCGTGCCAAGGCTAAAGGAGAAACGTTCCCTGTCACTACAACAAAGTCTTCCAACGGTCCGTTGGGAATAGACGTCAAGGTTAATGAGCCTGTCAAGATAGAGGGTGGGACAACTAGTTTCATACTTACAATAATCGTTAACAATCTTGCAAATGGGTTCACATTCACGGCCGGAACAGATGCAAATTTGCTAGCTAACAGGGACTGGATCAATGTCAACATTACGCTTCCGTCTGGACTTACAATGCTGGATACCGGGGATTGTACAACAATAACACGGCCCGGAGGCCTTGATGCACAACTTACCAGCAAGGGCAAGGCGTTTACGCTGTCCTGTGAGGTAAGCGCTACCGCACCAGCCGTTTCAACTGCCAGAACAGTTATCGTAGGAACCCAGTATGGCTATTTCACGGATTCTGCTAAGGTGAGCATAACCGTTACCGGAAAAACCAGTTACATTGTTGTACCGCCTGGACAGACACCACCTGCGGGCGGCGTTCCGGTTACACCAACACCTGGAGGTGTATTGGCTGATGTAACGCCGCCGTCGCCTGTGAAAGATATTGCCACTACAAACCCTGTAAAGGAAACGAATGCGCAGGGCTTGGCTACAGGCAAATGGCTGACCACCTTAACCTTCACACAACCGGACGACAACGTAGCTGTTACAGCTTTTGAAATAGTGGTTGCCAAGAAAGACGCGCCCGGATTCCAGACACCAACCGCTGATAACTGGGCTGCGTTTGCCAAATATGCAACACCGCCGACTCCACAGAGCACAGGCAAACAGATAGCTGTAAGCAATGTGGTTTTGGATGGCAATACGCCTTACATTTTCTGTGTACGCGCAAAAGACGCTGCAGGCGGCCTTTCGTCTCTGGCCAATGCCTGCATAGAGAGGGTGACAACACAGGCCGGTTAAGGACAGCAGAATTTTATTTCACAAACTCGTCCAGGCCTTTTTGCCCGGATTTTTGCACTTCCCGATCTCCGTCAAACAGCGGCACGCCGTAAACGCCGTCATAGCCTGGTTTGAATTTTAACAAACCGCTTCTTGACCGGATTATCGCGCTTGCGATTTTTTCGTGCGTGATTTTTTTTAAGTCGGCTTCATCCACGTTCATCAGTACGTTTAATTCAGTGCCGAAGCGCGAGATTATTTTATCATGCTCTTCTGTGACTTTTTTCGAGTATAACGCATTCACACCGGTCACGTGAGAGATTATCTCGTACAACGATAATAATGTTTTGAAAGGGATAGCGTTTTCCGGAATGAAACCTGCTGGCCTATCTGCCAGTTGTTCTACACGGCTAAGCACGCCTATGGTTAACCTTCGTTTGCAGCGCGGGCAAATCCCACTGATTTTTTTTGTCTCTTCAGGTTCGAACGCAACATTGCAGTCCCTGTGCCCGTCGAAATGGTATTTTCCGTATTCCGGCGAAGTTTCAATTGTATACAGAAATTTTTCTTTGTTCTTGCTTTTGATAGCATTATGTATTTCTTCGTAAGTCGGTCTTTCTAAATCAAATACGTTCGCCTCTCTTCCAAGCCTCCACGGGTTGGCACTATGAGCATCAGAGGAACTCAGTAATGCAAACCTGTCCAATTTCGATAGTCTCCAATTCATGGAAGGATCGCTACTGAGACCGGTTTCGATTGCAAATATGTTTTTTGTCTGATCCTTGTAACACTCTTTTATCGAATCAAATCCTGTTTTGCTTCCCCCGCAACCAAAAAATGGGGTCCAGTAATGGGCTGGGTAAACGAATATGTCTTTGGATATGCCCATCAATATCTCGACCAATTCTGGTGACGGTAAGCCGTTAAGAATGGGCCGACCGTCAGAAGAAAGGCCGCCATATTTTTCCAATTTTTCATTTATCTGACCCATTGTTTCAAAGTCTGGCACATGAAACAAATGGTGAACCTTTCGTATTTTGCCATCTTGCTCGTATATAGTGGACACTTCAGCGGTTATTATCCAAAAAATCCCATTGTATAAATAAACGCCCCTGTTTTCTGGCGGCCCCAATTTTTGTTTCAAAATTTTAAACCATTCTGGGTGGGTTGCGTCTCCAGTTCCCATCAGATTTAAACCTTTCAGCGCTGCGCCTTTGCTTATTGCTTCTAGATCCATCTGAGGGCTGGTTGCACGGGAGTATTTACTATGTATCTGGAAATCGCATATAACCTGCATAATCATCTGTTTACTATCCAATGTTTAAATTGCCAGGTTGTATTTTGCTGGGTAAAACCAGTTCCCATCAGATTTTACATCCTCTGTTTTGATAACGAAACCTTTTGAATTGTATTTATGCAACATGTTTCGTATATGGCCTATTTTTCTTCCTAATAGCGGTACCAGATCATTTGCTGTGAAATATCCCTTTGACTCTTGGATACTTCTCATGGAGGAGAAATAAATTTCGTTCACATGTTTTCTAGGAAACATTGACAGCTTTTTCAGGCCCACCAATTTATTAAGTTTATTACGCTTTTTTATGTGGCGCAAATTCAACATTTCGTTTAAACGTTCCAACCTCTCGAAAGAATTAATCTGTATCTGCCAGCTTTTCCTCCAGACCCCGTTGGCGTGGCGGTATCGTCCATGCTGGTAAACCGAGCATTCGATGCCTATTTTTGACAGCAGCGTTCTAATATCACAAATTAAATTGGACTGGCTTTCGCCTTCGACCACACATAACTTTATTCTTATGTAGTTGGCGTGCATGTTTACGGTTCCCTCATCGTCGATGATCTGTGATAAGAACTCCGCTATCTTGCTTTTGTTTAAACTGAATATGAATCCCGGCACGTGTGGGTTGTTTTCGACCTTCCTTCCAGGAATTAGTCCTATGTTTTCCAGACCTTTACCATATCTTGTTTGGTAAATAGATACGATCTTAACATCAGAATTTTTTGATTTCCTTCTTATGCTATATTTTAAATCTTTTCCAAAAACATTTTTAGCGTCCTTAATAAATCCGTAGATTAACCTACTATTAGAATTTGCATAATATGTTCTTCTCAGCCTATCCAAACAACCGTCGCCTAAAATGGCCCCGATTAATCTGACACCGCTTGTCGTGGTGAAATCAAATTCCTTTGGCATTAATTCAGTTTTAACAAACTAGTTCTTCGCTTTTTCGATAGCGATGTTCCGATAAAAAAATAAAAAATGAGTGGGCCCGACCGGAGTTTCCAAGCCTTTCCCTTTCCTGAAGGCCAAGGGTTTTCTTTTACCTTAAGGCTTTTCTTTTTCAAAGACAATGAAAACCATAGGTTTTCATGCATAGGAAATCATAGATTTCCTATGAAAGGCTTATTCGAACCGGCGACCTACGGCGTCTACGCAGCTTGATCCGCAACGCCTTTGCGTTGCGCGCCTTATAAGACATGCGAGTTAGGAAATTGAAACCGGTGCATCCACAATAGCGCCGGTTTCCAGCTACAACACGTCGCTCTACCAAGCTGAGCTACAGGCCCACTGTTAACTGAAACATATGCTGTTTGTATGCATATGTTTCTAGTTACTACGACTGAAGCATACCGAGGAAACTGAAACATACCGATACAGTATACGGTATGTTTCTAGCAGCCTATGCTTCCAGCTTTACGATATGCTTCTAGCTACTGACTGAAACATGCGCTATTGGTATTGCGCATGTTTCCAGTTGCTACGCTTTAATGAATTTCCGTCGCAAGCTTAAAAAGGGTTTGCTGTTACAGTTCGTACTTCTTGGTGTAGAATTTTTCGCCCTTGTCCAGATTCCGAAGCGGTTCCGGGAACAACGCCTCCAAACGTCCGTGAATTGCCGGAGAGGCTGCGAGTATTCCAAGGTCAACTATGTCCCATGATTTTTTACCGAAATTTGTGATTTTTAGCCCGCTTTCCACGGCTATTAAAGAAGCTGCGGCGTGGTCGAATATTTCTGTTAAGCCGTGGACAGCCGCGTCTATGCGACCCTGCGCTACCCTGCAAACGTCAAGCGCGGGTGAGAAATTAACCAGGCATACGTTAACATTCTCCTCCAGCTTCAACAGTTCCTTACGGTGATACTGAAACGTGCAGCCGACCAGGCATTCTTCCGTGGGCTTTTCCTTCGCGCTTTTTCCGATCAGTTTCCCGTTAAAAAATGCGCCGCCGCCTTTCTCGGATGTAAACGTCTCCCCGGTCATCGGGTTATATACTACCCCTACCATAGACTTTCCATTTTCGACGAGTGCGATTGAAACCGAGAAGTTGGGTATTCCAAACGAGAATGCGCGTGTGCCGTCGATCGGGTCGACGACCCAAGTTTTGTTTCCTTTTTTAAACCCGGTTTCCTCCCCCAGAAAACCGTAGTCTGGATATTTTTCCATAAGAAATTTTTTGATTGCGTTTTCGGATTCCAGATCCGCGTCCGTGACGACGTCCTTAATGTTTTTTGTTTTTACCTTAGGATTGTTGAATCTCTCCGAAAGTATTTTTCCTGCGGTTTCCGCCGCTTTGACCGCATCGTCCAGATGTGAATTCATAACTATTTTCAGATTATCGAACTTAAAAGGAAGACGCGTCATTTCAAATGTATGAAACACGGCATCGTAGAGTCTGTTGAAGAGGAGTTTGAAAACGCGGATTATCGTGTAGCTGCGGCAAAAGGGCTTTTCGATATGGTCGCGGCTGGACGCAATTCGCTCACTGTCAAAATCCTTGCGAACATAGATTCTGCGACAATGGGTGGGGCGTTGCGGTTATCTGCGGCCGCGTCGTCGCTGGATACTAGGCCTATTTTCGTAGGCGTAAAAACCAGGAAAGGTGTTATTGAGGATTCTGTTTATCACAGGTTTGGGGTGCCGGCCGTTTCTTTGGCCGGATTGAAGGAAATTCTTTGCAACAGGGCATTAAATTATGTAGAGAAGGGCGGATCTGTTGTTTATGTCGACGGAGAAAAAATGAGGCGGCGGCGCGAGGCGCTGGGCCTCTCGTTAGGCAACGTTTCAATGAGCGTCGGCGTTTCGAGGAAATCGATTGCCGAGTACGAGAAAGGGGGCCGCACACGCCCGGAAATTGCGGAACGCATAGAAAACGTTCTTGGAATACCTGTAACTATGAATAAATCACATTCAGAAAACTACAACAACAGGCATGAAAGGCTTTACGGCCTGGAGGCGTTTGTTGACAGGAAACTAAAAAAGCTTGGCTTTGACACCACACCCATATCAGGGTCTGTTTTTAATATTGCGGCGCGGCACGACGATGTAATACTGGCAAACGTTTCGGAAAGCGGAAGAAATTTCCGCAGAAACGCTGTCATGCTTCATGGCATAGCCGAAGTAACCGGGAAACGCGCTGTTTTGGTTTCTGCTAAGTCTTCAAAAAATTCCCTGGAAGGCGTGCCTGTGATAACTAGGGAGGAGTTAAACGATGTAGACGGCATTGAGAATTTCGAGGACATAGTCGACGAAAAGTTAAGCGCCGACCTGTGATTATTATGAAAGGACAGATGGAAATTTTTATTATAGTTGCTTTTGTAATTTCTGCGCTGTTTTTTGTTCGTGGGGTTATTACAGGCGATATTTCTTCCAACCTTTTAGGCGGCGTTTTTGCAGGCATTCTCATATTGGCTTTGATGACGGGCGCGTAGAACAATGGTCGCATGGTTCTGTCTGATGTGCGGTTGTTTTGGTTGAAATGCTGTTTTTGTCAGGATGGGTTGCTAAAGCATAAAATTTATATACCACCTAAGGGTATAACGGTATATGGGTTAAATACTATGACTAAAGAAAAAATCACCATTAGATGCGAGTGTGGCAAAAAGATTAGTGGTTTCAGCCAAAAACACTTGGGGTGGAACAAAATTATACACGATAAATTCTCTATCCGTCACCAAGAAACCATGAAATTGCTCAAAGAGAAGGGGCTATCAAAATAGTAGGAATTGATTAGTTATGATCAACGCCAACTGGAAGAAATCGCTTAAAAAATATCTTATAGAAATCGTTCCTCATGCTATGAAACGGTCTATCGAAAGAAACTTCTCAATCGACAAGCTAAGAAAACTTTTATTTATGGGAAGATGGTTCGATGACCCGAAAAATGCTGATAAACGGTATATATGTATCTGCAAAGACGGTGAAGATTACTGGACAATATGCTTTGAGGTTTCCCATCCAGTAATATTTATAATTACCTTTATACCATCAGATAATAGGGAGAAGCGGGCATTCGATAAAAAAAGTGATACTTTATGATAAACTGTCCTCAATGCAAACATGCTATGAAAATGGAATATCGGCCAATGACATTTACTATTAATCCAAATATTATTGTGCAAGATGTGAAAACTAATGTGTGCGGACGCTGTGGCATGGATAGCGTTTCGCAGGATGAGTACGAATTAGTTAGAAAAAAAGTTCATCGTGTTGCAAAAGTTGGCGGAAATTCATTAGTAGTTACCTATCTACACAAAGCTAACTGATAGCTGATTTTCCTCAGCAGCCCCACCCACCTATTCCTTCCAAGTTCAAGATCTATCCCGGCCATGCTCGCTGGCGTCATCCTTAACGCCATGTGCGGACGGACGAAGTTGTAGTAATTGCGGAAACCAGTCGAGAAGACCGCCTCACCGCCCTTAAACCCTCGCATGACCTTATCCCGCTCTCGGAACGTGCCGTGAAACCGCTCTACGAGGTTGTTGTCAGGCTTCTTGCGGATAGTTTCCAGCCGTATATGCTGAACGCCTTTTAGCCAGTATTTGTGGGTGTGATATTCGTCCTTTAACGCCTGTTCATAGCTGTTCAGACCGTCCGTAACCACGAACTTTGGGACGGTTCCGGCTGTCTCTTTGGCGAACCTTAGAATTTGGCTCGCCTCGCCTATTGTTCGTCCATTGGTTACGTTGTTGGCTATCAAAAATCGGGTCTTTTCGTCAACCATGTTCCAGACCCACTTCTCCCTGCCTTCGGACTTGATAGCCTGCTCGTCCAGATGCCACGCCTCGCTTAGCCTCGGTTTTGGGTCTTTGGTATATTCATTGATCTTCTCTGTGAATTTGGTTATCCATTGCCTGACTGTTTCGTGGCTTACGACAACACCGTAGAACTGTTTTAGCGTATCTGCGATCTCACGCAACGACAAACCTTTGTAATACAAATCCATAGCCAGCGTTGCTATCTTGCTGTCAACGCTCAAACGTGCAAAAATGCTGTCTTTGATAAAGGTCTTTTTGCAGTCGAGACATTGAAACCTCTGCTTAACGCCGTTGGCTGTTTTCCTGTTGCCGTTTTTCTTGACGTTAACGGATTTGCAGTATTCACATTTCGTTTTATCCTCATCCGCAAACGGTATTGTGCTGTCGTCAACCTTAACCCTCATTTTCAGCAGAAATTCGACTGCGTGAATGTGCTTACATTTTTCTTTCCTATGAACGAAATCGGGATTTTGCTTGATTTTGTTATTCATTTTTTTACTCCACCATATCTCTATATACTATATAGTATATATACCCATTGGTATATATACTTACTGGTATATATACTTGTAAGTTAATAATTTATGTTGATGCTATATGGGTGGACTAGGAGATCCGGTTATTGGTTCGGAGTTCATTAATAGGGAAGAAGAACTGGGAGTTCTGGATAGAAGGGTAGACTCTTTTATCAAAGAAGGGAAAAAGAGAAACATTGCTGTGTTAGGGCTACGAAAGGTTGGGAAAACTTCTCTTATGCAACAATTTATAAAACACTACAAGAAAGAGTCTAACTTCTTAGCAATACCAATTTATGTTCCAGAAGAAAACCCTAAAATTTTTGTAACCAAAGCCGTTGGTTTGACATTAATGTATTTGTTGAGAAAGAAGGGTCTCAGTATAGAATCTCCGATAACGTTGAACTCTCTAGTAAATTTGGCGATAGCGGTTTTTCCAAAAACAGCTCAAACTGCTCTCGAAATATCTAGACAACCTGACATCAGTGAAGCTTTCAGTTCTGTTTTCGAACTATTCAAAATTGCACAAAAAGAATCGGGGTACTCAATTTTGGTTTGGTTAGACGAATTCCAAAGAATAGCCGATTACAAAAAACATGTGAATGCTCCAATAGACACAATCAGAGAGATAGCTATGAACCAAGGAAAAGTCATGTATGTGATAGCTGGCTCTTCTATAGGCATGTTAACCAAGATAATTGCGTCCACCGAGTCCCCGTTGTTTGGTCATTTTGAACAATTAAAATTGAAAGGATTTGATTTTGGTAATTCTAGAAAGCTGATATTACAAAGACTTGATGGTTTGAGCATAGGAGAAAACGAAATAGGTTTCCTGTTCGAATTGACAGACGGCGTTCCTTTTTACATTGATCTACTTACATTCAGAATGAAAGACCTAGCAACACAACACAGATACAAGTCGCTACCTACTAGCGTTTTGACCGATGCTCTTCTTTTAGAAGTATTCACTTCCAGTGGTGGTATATACTCTCACTTAACCTCGCTCATAGACGAATCTTTGGGTAAGAAAGGACTCTCTAGATATCTGGAACTTATGAAGGCCATAGCCAGAGGTAATCATAGAAGTATAGACATAGCTAGAAATTCTGAAATAGAATATACACAATTTCCAAAGTACATCAAACAGCTAATCGATTGGGATATAGTAATAAAGAAGGATGGAGAAGATACTTTTGGAACATATTATCTATCGGATACGTTGCTAGAATTTTGGCTAAAAGAGGTATTTTCGCTAAGAGAAGACGCTATAATTTCTGAAATATCTGAAAAAAGAAAACGTTTCAGGAGCAACGTAGAAAAAATAATTGAAGAATATAAAACACAGGTTGGGCTTGGGAACGAAGCCAGAATCAGAGAACTTTTCAAAGCGTTTGATGGAAATATTTCGATTTTCGATAAAGTTCTACCAAAATTTGATTCTGTAACAATTATGAGATTACCGAACAATGAAGAGTTGGATGTTTTGGCAGTATCTAGTCAAGATAGATGGGCGGCTGAAGTAAAAGATATGCCAGTTGACGTTGGTGATATAAACGATTTCATTAGAAAAATTAATTTGTCGCCATTACCAATAAACCAAAAAATTCTAATCTGTCTTTTAGGAATAAACGAAGATGCACAAAAACTCGCTTTGAGTAATAAGATAGCCGTCTGGAAACTTGACGATGTGAATATTCTAATGAAAGCTTACAGTAAATTTAGAATCACTATTTAGTTGAACATAAAATAGCAACCGCCCCTGACAGCCGCCGTAGCAACCGTTGACCTGACAAAACCGAAAACCGACAAGTATTTATATACGTGCATTTACATAAATTTAGTGATTAGATTATGAGGCGGGCAACGCCCGTTTCTTCGGTGGTTAGGGAGGTTTTTAGAATGGTGAATGCAACAATGGCACAGATTGGCGGACAGCCTGTATTGATTTTGCCGGAAGGCGCTTTACGCACAACGGGCAAAGACGCGCAACGGAACAATATTGCAGCGGCAAAGGCTGTGGGCGATGCGATACGCACAACACTGGGCCCGCGCGGCATGGATAAAATGCTCGTGGATTCTTTGGGCGATGTAGTGATCAGCAACGACGGTGCCACGATTCTTAGCGAAATGGAAATAGAACACCCTGCAGCGAAGATGATGGTTGAAATATCGAAAACACAGGACGAGGAGGTTGGCGACGGAACGACAACTGTTGTTGTGCTGGCCGGAACAATGCTGAAAAAGGCTGAAGAATTATTGGACCAGGAGGTTCATCCTACGGTAATAACGAAAGGTTATCGGGTTGCGAAGGAAAAGGCACTTGAAGTTGTGAAGAGTGTTTCAAAATCAATTTCTGTCAACGACGAGGACAAACTTGTGCGCATCGCGATTACGGCAATGAGCAGCAAGGCCGTCGGGGAGAACCCGGAAAAACTTGCCCGCGTTGTTGTGCAGGCTGTCAAGGAAATTTCCGAAACAACCGACGGAAAAACTGTTATCGATGTTGAAAACGTCAAACTGGAAAAAAGACGGGGCGGCGGAATAATCGACACAGAGCTGATCAAAGGGATTGCGATTGACAAGGAGATTGTTCACCCTTCAATGCCCAAGAAAGCCGAGAATGCGAAAATCGCTCTGTTGGACGCTGCGCTTGAAGTTAAAGAGCTGGAAACAGACGCGGAAATAAGGATAACGTCGCCGGAGCAGATGCAATCGTTCCTTGCAGAAGAGGAACGGATGTTAAAGGACATGGTTGAGAAGATCGCTGCCACGGGCGCCAATGTTGTGTTCTCGCAGAAAGGCATTGATGACGCTGCGCAGCATTACATGGCAAAGAAAGGAATACTGGCTGCGCGACGCGTGAAGAAATCCGATATGGACAAACTGGCAAGAGCGACAGGGGCAAAGGTCACTTCTAGCATCAATGACCTTAGCTCTGCGGATTTGGGTTTCGCAGGCTTGGTCGAAGAGAAAAAAGTTTCCGGCGAGCAGATGGTTTTCGTCCAGAAATGCAAAGATCCCAAAGCGGTTACGATATTGATACGCGGCGGTTCCGAGCATATTGTAGACGAAGTGGAACGCGCAGTAAACGACGCGATTAAAAGCGCTGCTGCTGCGATTGAAATGGGCAAGTATGTTGCGGGCGGCGGTGCGCCAGAGGCGGAAATAGCAAGAGTTTTGCGCAAATTCGCTGAAAGCTTCCCCGGACGCGAGCAACTCGCTATTAACGCGTTTGCCGATGCCATGGAAGTTATACCGAAAACATTGGCGGAAAACGCAGGGCTGGACACGATAGACATGCTGGTTAAGTTGCGTGCAGAACACGACGCGGGAAACGTTAATGCCGGTGTGGATGTTTTGAACGGAAGGATCAGCGACATGGAGAAGTTGAATGTCATCGACCCGCTGAAAACAAAGATACAGGCCATAAGCTCTGCGTCGGAGGCGGCGGAAATGATACTGCGAATAGACGACGTTATTTCAGCCAGCAAGTTAAACAAGGGCGGCGGCATGCCGCCCGGCGGAATGCCTGACATGTCCGGCGGCGAAATGTAATAAAGTTTAACTTTATCTCCGAGAAGTCCCCTTTCGCAAGATGGGAGATGAAGGCGAACCGTATCGGAACACCACCAAGCCATGCGATTTATAAATTACTCGTGCCGAATAATACCATTGTCCACACGCAGGCGTAAACGGTCGCAATAACGAATTTGCATGCATTCATGTGTTGCGTAAAGCCGAACTTGGCAAGAACATGCAGACAAACTACAAAGATTCTGCGTGTAATCCGTGAATCAGGAAGCTTTGCGCGAAACGTGAAGTAGTTCACATAACTCCGCTTTCAAGCATTCAAATGCGATATGATTGTGTGCGAGAGGATGTTTTTGGCGACTCCCACAGTGATCTTCTGGCAGAATGGGTTATTCTCGGGTTGGAGAGACGAACAGGTGATTTAGGCCTTTCGCGCCGGGATCTGAGCATGAAACAGTAGCGCTTGACCGGTTTTAAAGTATTTATTGGTAGAAATCAAAATGTAAGTTAATGAGCGAAACATCTGGTTCTGATGAATACGAAATTATAGCCATGACTCCGATCAGGCGATTGGAAAGAAGGTTGGACCAGATAGAAGGCGGCACGAGTGCAAAGGAAATAAACAAGCTCGTTGATGAAATGATCGAACTAATCAAGGCCAACCAACAGATAGTTGATGACCTGGTCAGGGCCAACCTTGATTTAAGAAATGAGATTTCCAGAATACCCGGCAAGATCGACGAGTTGATGGGAACGCTGAATGAATTTGTTTCGCTGCTTAAGGCGGCGTCGCAGGAAGAAGTTTCCGGCGGTTCCAGTGAAACGATGCGTCCGATTGCAGAGGGAATAAACCAGCTTGTTGAGTACACCAAGAAGACTGTTGAATCCAACCAGGCGATAATAAGCTCGCTGGACGAGATTGACAAAAGGCTGAAAAGGCTTTACGTTGTGCCGCCGAGGCCCACGATAGGGACGACAACAAGCACATCTTTAATAAGGCGGTAAAATAAATTTAATGAAAGGGTTTTTATGGCTAAGACTATAAAGGAAAATGTTTTTGTCGATGTTTTTGTTCTGGTAATTGCGGCGATACTGGTTATCACCGGTTATCTTGTAATGATTCTTATGACAGGCATGCAGCAGGATAACGTTGCACGCGGCGTGCTGTTGCTTGCTTTGCTTACAATAGTATCGAGCATGATACAACTGGCTATGCTGGCCATGCTTGGAAAAATCAGGCAAAACTTGAAAGGTGGTAAGCAGTGAAAGGCATAACACCCGTAATTGCGCTTGTGATGCTGATGCTGATAACGGTTGGCATGGTAGGCATTGCCTACGCTTGGTTCTCTGGACTGCTGGTTACTCAAACAGAGAAAGGTATTTCAGTACCGCCGGGCGGAGCTTACTGTGCAGGCGGAAAGATAAGCGTTCTGATACAGAACAACGGCGCGACGAGCAATGTGATAGGCGCGGATGTCATTATTGCCCAGGTTGACGGCACTGATGTTCCTACAGATGGAGACTCAGGGCTCGACAACGAAAAAATGCCTGACACCGCCACCATTGCACCTGGTTCTGCGGCATTAGTAATCCAGACATGGCAATGCGGCGGCGCAAGCTGCAGCTCGGGTTCGCACATTGTCCGTGTCGGTACGCGCACTGGCGTTGTCGAGTCGACAGCCTTCTGCAAGTAGGTGAATTGTGTGGTAAAATCCAACGACCATAAAACCCTGACAAATACGTTTGTAACAGTTGTGGGTGTTTTGCTTGTAGTCGGCGGATATCTCCTGATAGGCGTGATGAGCGTACTCCCTGTCAGCGACAATGTGACCAAGGCGCTTGTGATGCTGGCTGTGCTCATAATAATCTCAAGCATAACGCAGCTCGCGACGTTTTCGATCATCTCCAACGAAAAACGGGATAAAAAGTGATTTTCATGAGAAAAGGCATAACGCCCGTAATTGCCCTGGTAATGCTTATGCTGATCACAGTAGGCGTTGTGGGGCTTGCGTACGCATGGTTTTCCGGATTGGCTTCCACGCAGACGGAAAAGGGCATTTCGATACCGCCGGGCGGGGCAAAATGCTATAAACTGGGCGGTATTAATTACGTTTCTGTAGCGATACAGAATAATGGGGCGGCTAGTAATCTTCTGAGAACAGATTTCATTGTATCAACGATAAACGGCGTTGACTGCAGTTCGCACATAGCGACGTATTTCCCTGCTGCTGGAATAGCTCCGGGGGCCGGTGCGATTGTGTTTGCCGGCAGGGGCAGCGCCGCTCTTTGTGCTAACGGTTCAGCCTTTTCCGCAGGAACATACCCTGTGATGATCGGGACGCGCACGAACGTTGCGCAGACACAGGTAATATGCACGTGAGCTTTGATAAAGAAAGCCTAACGGAAAGAAACTTTTTGGTGGGTCATATTTAATTTAACTGCCAACTAATAACTATCTAAGTGATATTTTGAAAGGCCAGACCGAGGTAGTTACTTTCGTGCTTCTAGGCGGCGTAGTCGTCAGCCTTGTGGGCGCGGCTTACATGTGGGGCGCGCCTCTCACTGAAAAAAGAAGCTCGTTAGCTGAGGCGGAAAGCATAAAGGCTTTTTTTTATGCCCTCAACAGCAAGATCAAGCAAATTGCGCAAACGTGCACCGGATCGTGCACGGAGACGATTGAACTTTCGCAGAAAGGGGTTTACAGCGCATTCAATGATGCGCAATTTTACCTTGACCAAGCCGAATGGTTTGAGTTCAACAACAGCGTAGTTCTGAACACGTCTGCGGCAAGAAATATTTACGCGCTTGACCGATGGATCGGCCTCAACACAGGCAACGTTGGGTACAGCGCGAACTTCGGCGAGCAGGAAGGCGTTTTGAAGGTAAGGATGTCAAAAAATCCGGCCGGAAACTATGAGGCTGTCTACCAGCTTTGGTACAGGGAAGTCGACACGCCGAACAGGGGGTTCAGGATAGATTTAGAGGTCGGCCCTGTGCAAAGCGCGACTTCTGGCAAAATTTCCATAACATTCGACGGCAGGTATGTCGTTGCCGGCGGCGCGGCCAACGGAAAGGATCTTGAGATAAGCATGGTAAAGATCAATTTCATATGAGCCTTCATCGTTGTGTTTGAAAAAGAAAGCCTCAATGGAAAGCTTTTGGTTTATCTTTCCGCGGACTGAAATGTTTTCATGGCGAAATTTCTGCGCGGGCAGTACCAGATACTTGAGCAGGTCATACTGTTCGGCATAGGCCTGATAATACTTACGAGCGTGTTTTCCATATTCAGCCTTCTTGGGGACAGGATAAACCTGGTTTCGGTGCACAACAATTTCCAGGAAGTGGGGCTGGCTGTGGCTTCGAACCTAATTGAAGTTTACGGCCAGGGTAAATACTTCCACAATGCGAGCATTACGCTAGCGTTGCCGCGGGTTGTGGGAAACCGCCTATACCAGATAAGCATAAACGACAACGGTGTGCACATCAACGCAACTGACAACGATGCTTACAGGGCATCTATAGGCGTGTACAACATTAACCGCACAGCAGGCTCTCTGTCAGGGGTGGAGTTAAGCGCGGCCTCTCCTATACGGCTTGTTTTTTACAACTCTACGAGGGAAGCGACACTGCGGAGATGACAGCAAACAGCTAATTTATACCAAACAACGAAATAATTAATTATGATGATAAAACTTAACACTCTGATGCGGAAGGCTGCGGCCAAAAAACCAATGGTGCAAAACGCACCGGTTGAAATAAAACAGGACGCGTCGAAGGCTGTTGTAAGGGCGATTTCCAAGGCTGTCCCGCCTGCAAGCGGCAAAAAATTAATTGTCCCCAGACAAAAAGTGAAACTTGTTGTAAAAAGACTTCTCGGCATCTCTTCCGGCAAAGAAAAGAAACCGGAAGACCCTTTTGAAGAACTTGTCAAAAATCCGCACGCATTGAAAAGGGCGGCAGAAAAGTACGGAGTTTCCGAAGCCTCTATAGAAGATATTTACAAACGCCTGCAAAGGCTGGAAGAGGGCAAGGGTGCGCATCTGGGAGCCGAAGACGCCATGATGCTGCGAAACGAGCTGGCCTCGCTTAGAGCTGCGCCGGATTTCGGAAGGCTAAGCGACATAGACGAAATAAGGCAGGCTTTTTCAGAAATCGAAGGCAGGCTTGCCGGGGAGAGCGGCGCGGACAAGCTTCGCGAGGCGGAAATAGAGAGGGAAAGCATAATCAAATCAAAGGACGAGATTGAGAGAAAATATTACAAAAGGGAAATCGACGAGGCCACTTTCAAAAAAATGATGTCGGATTATGAACAGCAGCTGATAAAAACCGAATCCAAGATCAAAGCGTACAAGGCCGAAGGTATTACATCGGAACCGCGGCCAAGCGTTAACATGAACAGGGTTTTTGAAAAATATGCCAAAGGGTTCAAGGCTGTTTATTTCCCTGCCTATCCGCAGATGGCTGTGCCGATGGCCATGCAGCCCGCCCAACAAACTGTGCAACAGACGCAAACATCCGAACTTATAAGGCCGCTCATAGCCGTGGAGAGCAGGACGATAATATCGAAAAACGTCGTGGACGGCATGGAAATACCGGAACCCGAACGAAAAATTTCGCTAATGGAGACCGAAGAGCCGGAAAGCATGATGAACATAAACGTAGTTTACCCGCTGATACCGAGGGCTCCGGCCAAAGGGGAACTGGTTTACTCTTACACAAACATAAAATGGGATCCAAAAGAGAACGGGCTTGTTTACAGCTTGTTTGAGCCTGCTCTCACGCCGGAAGAAAAAAGGATATTAGCCAAGAGCAAAGAGTTGCTCGAAGAGAGGTTAAACATCGACCTGCGAAAACTTCGAAAGGTCGAAGCTGTAAACTATTTGATGAGACAAACGGATGAAGTTTTTTCCGTGATGGGCGTTAAGCTGGACCAGAAAAGGGTGGACGTGCTGAAATATTATATCAGGCGTGATTTCGTCGGCCTGGAAAGAATAGACCCGATGATGAATGACCCAAACATAGAGGACATAAGCTGCGACGGAACGAACATACCTATCTACATATTCCACAGGAATCCGTTGATAGGTTCCATAAGGACAAATGTAAAATTCCCTGACCAAAGATCCCTGGACACATTTACGGTGAAACTTGCGCAGAGAGCGGGCAAGGCCATATCTGTTGCAGAACCCCTGCTCGACGGGACATTGCCGGACGGTTCGCGCGTGCAAGCTACGCTAGGCACGGACATAGCAAGGCGCGGGTCCAATTTTTGCATCAAAGAAGGTTATGTGCAAATGTCTGACGGTTCAATCGAGGATATAAAAACGCTCTTTGAAAACTGGAAAAAATCCAATGGCGTTAGTACCGATGAATTTGGAAATGAGCTTGCGGTTCCTATCAACTCCTACGCTGCCGGCGTCCATCATGACAGTTTAGAGCAAGAAAAAGGAAAGATTATCCAAATATTAAAACTGCCGCCTCCCGAAAGGCTGGTCAGGGTTAGTTTCGCAGAGTGTGGTAAAACCAACTCGTGTTTAGAGGTAACCGAAAATCATATGTTTCATGTCCTTACCGGGGCGGCGGGCATAGAAACACTAGAGTCCAATAAACTTAAGCCTGGCTTATGGGTTCCCGTTCCGGTACAGATTGAGGCCGAGGGCAACCTTTCTGAAGAAGATTTTCTTGCCTCTGTTTTAAATTGTCTCAAAAACTCTGCCCCTGGCAGGGTTTATGTAAAAATTGACCAAAAAACCAAGCAGTATATAACTTATTCTGATTCTCCCAATAAGCTGAAGGATATAAAAAGAGGCAAAACCACCAGCATGCCTATTGCAGAATTCCTGAAAAACTTGCAAATAAACAGGCAAAGCATTGATGATGTCAAGGCTGTTTATTGCATACTTAGAAACGGGAAAGAAGGCAGGGGGGCTGTTATAAGGGTGCCATTGAAATTAACGGAAAAACTTGCTTATCTCGTGGGTTGGGTGGCGGGGGACGGGTCGCTTACTAAGGATAATATCAGCATACATACAGGCCTGAATGAAGATTATAAGAAATCAGTAATGGGAACGATCAATGAATTATTTGGTATAAATGGTAAAACGTACAAAAATGATGAAAACAGAATTTATATCAATAGCAAAATCTTAGCAAAACTGATGCATGAAGTTTTTGAGATTCCGTACGGTTACAAGTCTAGAAAAGTCGATGCGCCCAAGATTATCCAAAAATCAAAAAATATAATAGTTTCAAAGTTTTTACAAGGGCTGTTCGAGGCGGATGGAAGCCTTGGCAGCAACATCAATTTAACTACTTTTTCCAAGAATATGGCCACAAAAGTGATCTTCCTGCTTTCCCGTCTGGGTGTGTACTCTACCTTTAATACGGATGGAAATTGCCACAGGATTTATGTTCCTTCCGCCTATTACAGAAAGTTCTCGGAGAACGTGTTTTCCAACGATAAAATCGAAAACCTGGTGAAAAATCAAAAAAAGACGAAAATATCGAATGTCTTGCCGTCGCTCTTTTTGGATAATTTGCTGAAGCAATGTAAAGACAATGGAATAAAATCGAATGCCATATCGCATATACTGCACCCTTCTGAGATAAGAAAAAGCGGAAAACTGACTTTTAGCAAAATCAAATCATTGAATACTTTGCTTAAGAGCCGCGTAGAAAATGATCTTACAAATGCCGTAGACAGGTTATTGAGGGGGGATCTGGAATTTAAAAGGGTGTCAAAAGTAGAGGTTTTAGACAACAAAAATGGATCGCCGGTCTATGATATCTCATGCAACCCTGTCACTTTTTACGTGGGCGGAAAAGATACGCCTCTGTTCGTGCACGATACAATAAGGAAATTCACGGATGTGCCGCTGACACCCGTGGATATGATGAACTACGGGACAATAAACGCCACCGCGTTGGCTTACCTCTGGATGGCTGTGGAACAGGGCAAATCGGTTTTGATAGGCGGCTCAACGGCGTCCGGAAAGACAACTTTGCTTAACGTGCTTTCGCTTTTCATAAAGCCGACCAAAAAAATCGTTTCCATAGAAGACAGCGTGACCGGAGACTCCGAAATTCTGGTCAACAGGGGCGGGTCGTTTGAAAAATTGCCGATTGGAAAATTGGTGGACGAACAGATAGAGAAGTACGGCAACGAAAAGGACGTCTTCGGCACGGAATACTGCCAAATGAATCCGGAGGGTGCGCAAGTTTTTGCCATGGATACCGAAGGGAAAATAAAACTTTGCCCGGTAAGATCCTTTGTCAGGCACCGTGTAAACAAAGACGTTCTTGAGGTCACAACAAGGGCCGGCAGGAGAATCAAAGTTACGGGTGACCATTCACTTTTTTCCCTGGACTTAAATGGAAAAATAGTTCCGGTAGAAGCGAGAAACCTGCTAAAGGAAAGTTTTATAGCGACGCCAAGAATATTGCCGCATAACACCGGAAGGCTGGAAAGCATCAACCTGTTTTCCAGAGTAAAAGATTTGGAAGGCGTATTCGTGGAAGGGGACGGATTGAAACATATCCCAATGCCGGAGTTGGTGAGGGCGGGCGCGACGGGATATCAAAAAAACAAATGCGTTACAGACGGCCTGCTTCCCGTGGAAATTTTCAGCAGGCTTGGCAACGCCGAAGAATTTGCCGGGGCGCCGGATGGACTTTCAATAAAGGCCGGGCGGGGAGGCAGGGGTGTGAAAGCTGTTCTCAAACTAACGGACGAGTTTTTGGTATTGGTCGGTCTTTGGCTTGCAGACGGGTGTTATGACAAAAATTCAGTTTTGATATCTGCTGCGAATGACGCCGAATGCAAATACTCCATAGAGCAGGCGGCATCCCAGTTGGGGCTGGGCTGCAAATACCATAGCGACGGGATAACGTACATTATAAACTCCGCCGTACTCAGACAGGCGATGGAAAAAACTCTCGGAATATGCGGCGGCGCGTATACGAAAAGGGTTCCCAACTGGGTGTACAATTTAGGGATTGAGCAGATTTCCTGCCTACTAAAAGGTTATTTCAGCGGGGACGGCTCGGTTTCAAAGGATGAGATAGAGGCAAGTTCTTCATCCATCGGACTGATTAAAGACATACACACCCTGATGCTAAGGCTGGGAATAATGTCGAGGTTTACTACCAAGATCAAAGAGCGCGATAAAACCTATAGGATTCGGATAAGCGGCTCTGAAAACCTGAAGTTGTTCTGTGAAAAAATCGGTTTTTTGCAAAAATACAAGCAGGAAAAGCTGGCTAACCGGTCCTTGGTCTTCGCAAACCATACCGTTACCGATGTTATTCCGGTTACGAAAGAATTTTTGAGCGCGCTGGCCGGGGAGGGCGCAATTTTTAACAGCAATTCATATTGGTACGGCAGTAAAATAGGCAGGAATGCCATGGGTAAAGCTGTTTTGCAGGGCGATGGCAAATTCTTGGACAAGGCAGCGCAGCTTGCAAATTCGGATCTTCTCTGGGACGAGGTGCTGGAAATACGAAACCTAGGCAAAACAGACCTTTATGTTTATGACCTCAGCGTCCCGGGTTTTGAAAATTTCGTGTGCGAAAATGTGGTCGCACACAACACGCCGGAACTTAGGCTACCGCACCCTCACTGGGTGCCAGAGGTTGCGAGAACCGCGATATCCGCGACTGACGGAAAAAAGATGGGGGAGGTTGACATGTTCGACCTTTTGCGCGAAAGCCTGCGGCAAAGACCGGATTACATAATTGTCGGCGAGGTAAGAGGCAAAGAGGCGTACGTCCTGTTCCAGCAGATGGCTTCGGGGCATCCCGGAATGTCAACTATACACGCTGACAGCATATCAAAGCTCGTGGACAGATTAACAACCCCCCCAATAAGCCTGCCCGGCAACCTTATACAGAACCTTGACATACTGATATTCAGCGACACAACTTCGTTCAAGAACAAGAATGTGAGAAAGATAGACACCATAATGGAAATGTTGGGGTATGAAAACGGCGCGCCTGTCGGAAACGTCCTGTTCAAATGGGATCCTGTAAAAAATTATCTGCGCGTCGTGGGAAAAAGCGCCATACTCAAAAAGATAGCATATTCGAGCAACATGTCGGAAAAGGCTGTGCGGGAGGAGATTTTAAACAGGGTAAAGGTTCTGGAATGGATGCAAGAAAGGGGCATAAACGATTTCACTTCCGTGGCCAGGATATTCAGCATGTACAATTCCGACCCGGAAAAAGTCCTGAACGCGATTGGGCAGTAATTTCACGCTTATTATTGAAAAATACCAACTTTTCGTTTAGTGACTCCATGCTGAACAAAATAGCGTTCAAATACTTTGGCTGGCTCGTGAAGCCTTACCTCAAACATTTCGACCCGTTGAGGGAAGAATTGACAAAGGCCGACATGCGCATATCGCTGCACGAATACGTATCCAAAATGACGTTCGTCTCTTTTATGGTCCTGCTGCTCGGATGGCCCACGCTTTCCTTTGTGTTGGGGCTTGCATTAGGGTATGCGCGCATCAGTTCGGTTGCTCTGGCAGTCACGCTTTCGTTCACCATATCCCTTATGCTAACCGTGGCGTCTTTTGTGGCCATGTACTATTATCCGTCGCTGTCTGCGAGCGGGAGGAAAAGAAAAATTGAAAATTCCCTGCCTTTCGGCACAATGTACATGGCCACCATAGCAAGTTCAGGCGCGCCGCCGGCCAAGATGTTTAAGATAATATCGGATTTTGCAGAGTTCGGAGAATTATCGCGGGAGGTTTCCAGGATATATACTGACATGGAAATATTCGGGATGGATATAAAGACCGCATTGCAAAAAGCGGCGGCTAGGACGCCGTCCGAGAAGTTCAAGGACCTCTTGTGGGGTTTGTCAACGATAATAACCACTGGGGGAAACATGAGCGATTACCTGCGCGAAAAATCCAAGGCTTACATGGCAGACTTCCGCAGAAGCATCAAGGATTATTCGGAACAGATGTCCCTCTACATAGAAATGTACATAACGCTGATAATCGTAGGTTCTGTGTTTTTCCTTATCCTTAGCGCCGTGATGACCGCCATCTCTCCGACATCGTCGATAATATCCATACAATTTTTCGTGATATTCATATTTCTCCCCATGATTTCGCTGGGGTTCATATTCCTTTCCAAGGGAATCTCGCCAACAGAGGACTGACATGATAGACAAGATTAAAAAATACCTGCCGAAAACCGCGGATGAAAATGCCATTGCCATATATCCGATGATGCTGGCGCTGGCTTTGCTAATCATAGGCATATTTTTCATAAAGACGGAGACTGGCACGCCGGACATAGGCGTAATAGGCAACCTGGTGTTTTTGTCTGTTCTTGTAATCGTAGGCCCGTACCTGATCAAAAGGTACCTGGACTATTCATGGATAAAAAGTTTAGAAGAGCAGTTTCCCAGCTTTTTAATGGACCTTGCCGAGTCTCAGCGGTCGGGGATGAATTTGATACAAGCGCTGAGTTCTGCAGCGGATTCAAACTACGGAAAACTTACCCCGGAAATAAGGAGGATTGTCAACCATTACACATGGGGCGTGCCTTTTGAACGCGCGATCGAGATATTCATCAGCAGGACCGGAAATTCCGAGCTGATGACGCGCTCGATGAAGATAATCAAGGAAGCTTACGCGTCCGGCGGCAACATAACATCCACACTGGATTCGGTTTCAAGGGATGTTTCTGTGATAAAGGACGCGGAAAAGGAAAAGAAGGCCGCATTGGGCCAGCATGTCATGGTAATGTACGCGATATTTTTCATGTTCCTGATAATCGTGCTTGCGCTGACAAAGATTCTTATACCCATGTTCAAACAGCAGTCTTTCTCGCTGTCGGGTTCAAATTCGTTCGGTTTCAGCGACCCCTGCAGGCTTTGTCTGGGCTCGGGTGATCTTAACTGCACGCCATGCTCAATATACGGCGGTATTTGCAGCATGTTCGGAATAGGGGCCGGCGTCGGCTGCTACTACACTTCGTTGTTCTTCTCCATGCTCATGCTGCAGGGAATTTTCGGCGGGCTTGTTGCCGGACAAATAAGCGAAAACTCTGTTACGAGCGGCTTAAAACATTCAATGATAATGACAGGTATAGGGTTTGCCACGTTCAGCATACTAATAAGGATCGGCTTCCTCGGGTTTTGAAAATGTCTTCAACAGTTAAAGGCCAATTTACAGTAGAGTTCATAATAGCCGTAGTGGCTTTCATAATCCTTGTTGTATATGTGATAAACTTTGTAAGCAGAGAAGTCCCTGCCTTCACCTCGCGCCACAATTCCGACTCGATAAAAGCAAGGGCGTTCCAGATATCGGAGTTCCTGATATTCGACGACGGCGCGTGGGACGCAGACCAGAACGATCCTCCGCGCACAGGCCTCTCGAGCGGGTATCACACCCTGAACAACACAAAGATAAAGTACCTGAATACTCTGTGTTCTACGGAAAACGGCTACAAAAAAATACTTTCGAACCTTAACATAAACACGCATTTCACAATAACAGGGTACGCAGACTTCAAAAGTTACCTGCTGTCGGAAAACAGGTGCGCCGATATTTCAATCTTCGATTCCTCTTCCAAGCTTCTTTCGTGCCCGCCGGCCGGATCGCAGAACTGGGAATGCATGGTTACAAGAACAGATTCCACGGAAAGGCACCAGATAGTTCGTTACGCCCCAAATACAACCGGCGGTGCCATAAACATTACGGTGGGTGTGTGGTAGTCAACTACCATCGAATAAATTCAACGGCTTGGTCTTATGGATACCAATTTAATCGCACTTCAAATTCCCCGAAAGGGGCAGAGCGCATTGGCTGTTTGTGAGAGAACTTGTGCAAGCCCAATCCGCTTGGATAGCGATAATATGTTAGGCAATTTAAATATTTCGGTTACAGCGTTCCGATATGTCCAATTACTCAACGAGTTGAGGTCTCCGAGGCGATTATTATGAAAGGCTTCGTACATATAATAGAAATAATCCTGTCGTTCTTGATGATACTTTTTGCGATGTCCCAGTTCTCCTCCCTATACACACAAGAAACGCCGTGGACAAGGAACTACCTTTCCCTGATATCCAAGGACATAATTTATACGGCAAATTTCCTGGGTGCTGACTGGCAGAATGCCTCTTTTGTTTCGTCGGCGCTGGAGAGTATATTATTTTCCGATTTCATAGAATATGAGTTCGGCTTAAAAAACGCAATAAAGAGGAATATTATCGCAGGCTGTTTTTGCTCCTCTGGGGAGCTGGCAAAACTGAAACAGCAATTGAGCGCATTCGATTTGAACGGGGCGAAGGTAAATTTCCAGGTTCTTGACATCGCGGGCGTGGCTGACTGGAACTCGCTGGACACAATAATTTACGGAAATTATCAAAACATGGAAGCGAACAGGCAAAAAATACTCGACTTCCTGAAAAACGACAAAGGGCTGATGCTTTTATCGCCTTTGACACAGGCGCAGATCGGTTCGGATTCTGTGCTGCGCGATGTATTCGGGTTAAAATGGATTACAAATCCTATTACAGGCTCGTCAACCGATGATATATTCGTGCCTAACTACGCGCAAAACGACAGCTATTACATCAAGAAATATTTCTACGGGTTTACGTCCAACGGCACTTCCAGCGTCCTGCTGTCGGATACGGGGCTGGGCCAGATTTCCTGTACCAATAACACGCACGAGGGTTCTCTGAAAACCAGGGATACGTCAAAAAAATTCTGGATAATTGACAGTTCCCAAAAGCCGGCCGGCGGGACGCATTGCGATTATGTCCTGTTTGTAGACGAGAACTCCGACAACAACATAGATTCAAACGAAGGGCCGTATATCGCCGGCGACGATTTTATTTTGAACGGCTATTCGATGAAATTAAAAAGCATAAATACCGAAATTTACAACGAGAAGGTTGAAACAGAAACAGGGGCGGGCTGGGAGTTGGCCTCGGCTAATAGCCTGTGCACAGGCGAAGGAGATGATCTGTGCTCAGAAGACGAGGCTGTCTGGACGGATGACAGAGACAACACAATAACCATAACGCTCAATGTCAACAGGCCGGACAATTATGAAGTCTGGCTGCGGTCTTGGCGCGGCGCGAGCCCGGAGGAAAAGGAACAGGAGTATACAGTGTCTGTTGACGGCGGGGCCGAGGTTTTAGTAGACCCTTTTGTGCAGAGGGATCCTTCACCAACGGCTTTGTGGGGATGGAACCGTGTCGAAAATCCTGAAGGTTTCACAGTATTTCTGGACTTGGGAACGCATACAATAAGCTTGAGAACACCAAAGGCCATAGAGGAACCGAAATGGAAAAGTTCTGCGGTTGACTGGTTATTTTTGCGCAACACAACTTTCGACGCGAAAAACAGCGTGGATTTTTCATTCAACCGCAATTATAAGTTTGTAGATTTTTCGCAGGCTGGACCTTACCCAAACGATGAAAAGGTTGACAGAATCGCGGTCGGCAGCGAAAACGAATACACGGACGGGGTGAATGACATCGGCCCTGTGGCCGCTGTCATTGTAAAAGACGGCGTGACAGAAAGAAGGGCCGGGCGCGCGGCATGGTTTGCGGCCAACCAGGGCGGCGAGGATTTCAAGAACCTTGTGCGCGCGGCTGTTGTGTGGGCGGCACAAAAAGAGCTTATAACCATAAAAAACCCTTCTTTAGGCGGAAGCTCGACGCAATCGTACACGATACTGGAGACCGGCGATATGTTAAACCCGCACCGGATTTTTGTAACTCTGTGGTATTCGAGAAGGTTTGATTGACATGGATTTTTGTCCGAGGTGCGGCAAGGAAAACGAATTGATCGACGGTTTGTGCAGGGATTGTTTTGAAAAAACGAACGTGTTGGCCGAGTTCAAAGGGAATTTCGTGCAATGTTCCATATGCAAGCGATGGCTCTCCAAAGGGTCCTGGAAAAATTTTGACGAGTTTGTCAAGGACCATATCAAACATAAGGGCACGCTAACCGGTTTTGAGGCCGACTACCACGGGAATTATTATACTATAAAATATTCCATAGATTACAAAAAAAATATTTTTGACGGAGAGCTGGAAGTGCATTCTTCGGTCAGGAGAATAACGTGCCAGAACTGTTCACGGGCCCGGGGAGGATATTACGAGGTCATGATACAGTTGAGAGGAAACTGGAAAAAACCTTTTGAGCACGCCAGCTGGGTCGGGACTTCTAAAACAGAACAGAAAAAAGAAGGCGTGGACCTTTACGTGATAAAATATGCGGAAGGTGCGAAACTGGTAACGTTCTTCAAGAAGCGTTTTCGTCCCGAGGTTAAAGAATCGTCTTCCATGGCTGGCATGAAAGACGGCAGACACATCAGCAGGAAGACTATTATGCTTAGGTTCAAATAATAGGAATGTAGATTAAGCTTGAATACATTGTGATATTATGTCTCAGTTATACGTTGTTACTGGTGGGCCTAGTACTGGCAAAACCCTGACGCTTGGTTATTTGGAACGAAGGGGTTTTTACGTTGTCTATGAGGCTGCAAGGATTATCATTGACGAGGATATGGCTAAAGGAAGGAGTTTGGCAGAAATAAGAGCGGATGAGATAGCGTTTCAGCGCAGAGCCCTGGAAATGAAAATTGAAGTTGAGAAAACTGTCCCGAGGGACAGGACTGTTTTTTTAGATCGTGGCGTACCAGACAGTGTTCCATATTTACAAGTTTGCAGTGTTGACGTCATGGACGAAGTAAAACAAATTCTTGGGGATCAAAAACGATATCGCAGAGTATTTCTGATGGAGCATATCGGATTCAAAGGAGATTATGCGCGCACTGAAGATGGGTACAAATCACGGCTGTTAAGCAGATTATTGAAAGAAGTGTATCAAGAATTAGGTTACGATGTTGTTGACGTTCCTCCACTGCCTGCTGGCAGCGTTGAAGCATCGATAATTCAAAGAGGGGAATTTATTTTAAAAAGCCTTTAGCCTGTACATTAACCTTCGCTTTTATGCTTGGGTTTGGATAGAGTCACAGACTCCAGTACGGAAGCGTCAGGTTATCTGTTCGCTGACAGATTTTAGGGCTATTAGAAAACCTTTGGTTTTCTAATTGAGAAAATCTAACGATTTTCTCAACGGTCACCGTTGCTTGTCGCGGGCTTGTAAACTCAAGCCCGAGCCCGAAAACATTATGGAGTTCCTATACCGTTTACGGTCAATTCATCTACGGACTAAAGTCCATAGTTTTATTGACCAATGATAAACAAATTCGGCTCGCCTACGTTGAACATACTGAACCAAGAGCGGGATAAATTAAACGTAAAAAATGATGTTGGGTTGACTTTCAAAGGCCAGAATTTTAGAGTCCCCTACACTAAAACTTGGGGGTGTGGATAAAGACAGCCCCCTGACAATGAAAGACGATTTCAATAGGATCGAAATAGCGATAAACATGGGCTCTTTTTCCAAAGAGTATGATATAAAAGTCGGGGACCAAATAACTGTGATGGTGAAATGATGGAAGAACAGCAGGAGCGTGTGCGATTACCGCGGCAGGGTGAAGTAATGGGTTCGGTTATAGAGCTGTTGGGCGGGGACAGGTTCAGGGTTGATTGCGCTGACGGGAAAGTTCGCATATGCAGGATACCAGGAAAGTTAAGGAAAAAAGTCTGGATACGCCCCAACGATGTCGTGCTGGTCGAGCCGTGGAAGATCCAAGGCGATAAACGCGCCGATGTTGTGTGGAGATACACAGGCACGCAGGTTTCATGGCTCAAGAAACAGGGTTACGTGAAATAAACCGTACATCATTAAAATTTTACGAAGGATTTGCGTGATAGAGCTTGTAAAATTGCCGGAAGAAAGGAAAGCCGTTGTAATAGGCAAGAACGCCAGCGTAAAAAAAGGCATAGAAAAGATTACGGGTACGGAAATAACAATCGATGACGATGTCAAGATCGCGGGTGAAAATTCTATCGGGATAATGGATGCGAAAAACATAGTAATGGCGATCGGCCGCGGGTTCTCGCCGGAGAAGGCGTTAAAACTTTCGGGCGGCGAAAATGTGCTTGAGATTGTCAACTTGAAAGGGTACAACCCGAAGAAAAGGGTTACACAAAAGGCGCGTGTCATAGGTACGAAAGGCAAGACGAGGAAATTGCTCGAACAATTTACAGGCTGTGATGTTTCGGTATACGGCGATACAATATCAATCATAGGGGGCTGGGAATCCGCTGACATAGCAAAGCAGGCCGTCGAACAGCTTTTGTCAGGCCGCTCGCATGCTTCTGTATACAGATTCCTGGAAAAGAATGCTGTGGACAAATAAATTTCCCGTTGAACTTGGGAAAATTTATATATTATGACTGCTTATAATTAAGGGATTTCTTTGAGCGATAAAACAATAGAAAAGGCCGAGAAGGTCAAAAGCGCACAGGAGATGTCGCGGGACCAGAGGGAAATTTCCGTTTCGGAGTTTTTTGAGAAAAACAGACATCTTCTCGGCTATGACAACAAGGTGAAGGCGTTATTGACCGTTGTTAGAGAGGCTGTCGATAACAGCCTTGATGCTTGTGAAACGGCGCGCATAGTCCCTGACATAAAAGTTTCTGTTAAGCCTGTTAATGACGTGAAGGACAGATACGTTATATTAGTCGAGGATAACGGGCCCGGGATTGTAAAACAAAATATTGGCCGTGTGTTCGGAAAACTGTTGTTCGGGTCAAAATTTCATAAGCTTATCCAATCATTGACCGGGGACGAGCCTGTTTTTGTGATACGAAACGGCAAAACCGAAATAATACCGATAGGAAACCTAGTAAATTCTTACCTTCAACCCGAAGAAACTGAAAAGAACGTGTTAGATCATGATCTTCTTGTACCGGCTTTCGACCGTGAAACATACAAATACAGATTCGCGAGAGTGAGCCATGTAATACGGCACAAAAGGGAAAATGAGATTGTTAAGCTTACTTTAAACACAGGAAGGACTCTTAAAGTAACAGGTTGCCACAGCATATTCTCAATAAATCCTGCGACTGGCGGGCTTGAAGAAACCGAGGCAAGAAACCTAAAAATCGGGGACTATATAGCGATTCCCAAAAAGCTGCCTTCTTTAGAGATTTCCGAAATTAACCTTCTGGACTACTTAAGTTACGAGCATATCAAAGACAACTGGGCTTACGTTTACGGCATAAACGGCGGTATTTTTGAAAAACTTATTGAAGGTGCTGAGGCTGTGCATAAAAAGACGGACAAGAGCAGAAAATATTACAGGCTGTTTACCGGAAACAAAGAACCCGTAGACATATTAGACGACAGCATGAAACAATACATGAACAAAAACTTCCTGCCAATTCAGCTTGTGCTAAAGCTGGGGCTGAAAGACGCGGTAAAAGGCGGTTTCATCAAAACTTATTGTCGTGGCAAGGAGACGAGAATACCTGTTTCTCTGGAAATGACGGACAAACTGGCCAGGTTCTTGGGGTTGTTCGTGGCAGAAGGTCACAGCGATAAAAGGCAGATAGCACTGACCTTCGGCAGGCATGAAGACCATCTTATTGACGAAGTTCTTAATTTCGCAAGAATATTCGGTTTGAATACCACCCTAGAACACAGAAAAAATTCCATTAGGATCAAGCTGTTTGGTAATATGTTCGTAAAATTTGTATCCGATGTTTGTGGTGTGGGCGCCCACAACAAAAAAGTGCCGGAGTTTGTTTTCAGAGCCGGCCACATCATGCGCCAGCACTTCTTGGACGCTATTTACCAAGGCGACGGCCACAAAGTGAAAGGAAGGAATAACATAATGCTCAATACAGTTAGCAAACGGCTTGCGAATGAAATAATGTACCTGTGGTCCATGCAAGGCATAGCCGCCTGCATAACCAGCCGAACAAATAAGAACGGTTTAGGCAGATTCCCTTCTACCTGTTACGTAGTCAATGTTTACGGGAACGATATAAACAAATCCTTTGTTTATTCTTGCCCGAATACGGAAAGGACAGCAAGACAGATAGAATACGAGTCTGTAAAACAAATCTCCATAAACTCCAACCAATTGGTTAAGAGTAAGCTTATCGAGTCTGATATATTGATGGTTAAAATCAGGAACATTGAAACAATAAACGAAGGGCACGATCTCGTCTATGACCTTTCAGTTACAAAATCCGAAAATTTCGTTGGCGGTTTCGGGGGAATTGCATGCCACAACAGCCGCGGACAACAGGGCATAGGCATTTCGGGCGCAGTGCTTTATTCACAATTAACGAGCGGCAAGCCCTCTAAAATTGTTACGTCCACAGGCGACGGCAAGACGCATTACATGGACCTGATGATCGATACGTTCAAAAATGAGCCGGAAATTCTCAAGGAAGAGATAAAGGAAGGAAAAAGTTGGCACGGCGTCAAAGTCGAAATGGAGGTGGAGGGAAAGTACGTTGAACACCAGCAGTCAATTTCGGAGTATCTGAAACAAACGGCGATGTCAAATCCCTACGCAGAAATAATTTACGACTCGCCCAACGGCAAAATTAAATTTGAACGCTCGGTAAAAACGCTTCCCGAGGAGCCGAAATCGATTAAACCGCATCCGCACGGCGTAGAAATAGGAATTTTGAGGCGAATGCTCAAAACGACAGAAGCGCGCACGCTAACAGGGTTTTTCACAAGCGATTTTTCCAGGGTCGGCCAAAGCTCTGCAAAAGAAATAATAAGGCTTGCAAAGCTTGGCGACGATGTGGGCCCGAAAAACATAGACGGCCCGCAGGTAGAAAAGCTGTTTCAGGCAATACAACAGGTGCAATTGATAAAACCTCAGTTGGATTGTTTATCGCCTCTCGGGGAAAAATTAATAGAGGAGGGTTTGAAGAAACAACTGAAGCCCGAGTATGTTGTTGCAATAACGAGGCCGCCGGATGTTTACCGAGGAAACCCGTTCCAGATTGAATGTTGCACGGGGGATACAAAAATAATTTTGGAAAACGGGTCGGTTGTTGACATAAAAAATTACATCGAAAACGGTATGTTCAAAAAATACGACAAAGTGCTGTCAATGACAAAGGATCTAAAGATAAAACCCCAGAAGGTTCACGCTGTGCAAAAATTCAAAAATGTGCACAAGATCCTGAAGATAGAAACCAGGACAGGAAGGGTGCTTAAATTAACCCAGAACAACGAGCTTCCAACGATAATCAACGGAGAAATAATATGGAAAGCAGCCGGCGAACTCGGGGCCGGGGATTTTGTAGCAACCCCGAGGAGACTGGCCGTTGACGGGAGAAAACCTCACATTTTGGAGTTAATGGACGAAGATTGTGTAAAGGTACATGATATAGAGGCTGTAAGATATTTGATGTCCAAATGCGCATCGAAATTTTACGGTATCAAGAATGTTGCAAAAAATCTTGGAATAGATTACAACACCCTAAAAAGTTACAACCGGAAGAACTCGTCAGTCGGCAGGCCGACACTTTCGACACTGAGAAAATTGTGCGAGTTGTCAGGTTCCGATTACCCCGGCACGATGAAATCTGTCAAAGAAATATCCTACGCAGACAACGGTTTTCCGAATCCTGTGAAGATAACAGTGCCGGACGTATGCGAAGACCTGCTTTATGTACTGGGGCTGCTAAATTCCGATGGTTATATTAGCAAACGAGAAATCGTGTTTACAAATATCGATCCCACGCTGCACGAGGCGTTTGCTCAAAAAACTGAAAAGTTATTCGGTATTAAAGTAAAAAGCTATAGACCGTTCACATCGTCGTTCTCAAATAAAACCGTGTATAATGTGTTGCGGGTCCTTGAGGATCATCTTCCGGAGTTGGACGACAGTCTTATAGTTTCTTGGCTTAAAGGCGTTGCCGACGGGGATGGGTGGGTGGCCTGTAGAAAAGGAAAAATCAGATCTATAGGCATTGCCACCGCAAAAAGAAATGAGGCGGAATTTGTGCAAACAATGCTTTTGAGGTTGGGTATACAATCGAAAATTGAAAGGCAGCTTCCTAGCAACACCGTAGGAAAGACAGGGGACAGGATCATAAAAACATTGAAGCCGAAGGATAACATAGTCATATACGATTTCTGGAACGTTGCAAAGTTCGCCTCTTTAGTTGGTTTCAGACAGCAAAAAATGGCGAGAAGGCTCGCTGAATCCATTGTTAACACGATAGACTGCAAGCAACAGCATGATGTATTGGATGTTGGCGTATTACTCAAACGGCTGAGGCAAGAAAATGGCTTATTCCAACATTCCTTGTGCTTTTCGGATCAGACGATAAGGCAGGCGGAAAAATCTAACCGGATGCTAACGCGCAACAACTTACAGTCGTTGCTGACCTCGAAGCAGCTTAAGGGTGATGCCTACGGAGCCTTAAAGCTGCTGGCATTCTCGGATATTCTGTGGGACAGGATAATCGGTATAACAGAGGTCCCACACGAAGAATATGTTTATGATCTTACTATGGAATCGGATAATTTTGTAGCCGACAATATCGTGATGCATAACTGCGGCATCGCTTATGGTGGCGAGCTGCCGGCGGAGTCTGTTGCGACATTGTACAGGTTCGCGAACCGTGTTCCGCTAATGTACCAGGCCGGCGATTGCGCGCTGGCGAAGGCTGTTAGTGAAATTGAATGGCGCAGATACGGGCTGGAACAGGGTTCCGGTGCGTCATTGCCGACGGGCCCTGTTGTAATATTCATTCATATCGCGTCTGTTTGGGTGCCTTTTACATCCGAATCGAAAGAGGCGATTGCCTCATACCCGGAAATAATCAAGGAAGTAAAACTCGCACTCCAGGACGCCGGGCGAAAAATGAGCATTTACGTGAACAAGAAGAGAAGGGCCGGCGAGGCTGCGATGAGGATAAGCCTGTTTGAAAAATACATACCAGAAGTTTCCGACGCATTGGCAAGGTTAAGCGGCGCAGACAAACATAAAATCGCCTCTAAGCTTGAAAATATGCTAAAGAAGGGAAAAATCGTAATAGAGGATACGGGAGAACAGGAAGAGGACAAAAAAACCGCCAAGGAAGAGGATGAATAAAAATGGCAGGCGAAGCGGTTAAAAAACTCGATAACCTGGGGAAGAAATTAGTCAAGGACATAGAAGAGGAGAAAAACCCCTCAATGACAATACCTTTACGGGCGCTGTCCAATGTTGTTTTCGACCGCCAAGACAGAACCCTGAGAATAGGCGACAAGACTTTTGTAAGGTCCTTTTTCAATGTTGCGCACGCGAGGAAATTCTTACAGACCGTGGAAGTAGGGGCGATAAGCAAAGACCTGTTAAACAACAACAAGCACGCCTCGCTGAGAGACGTGTTCTACATGGCTAAACGGACAATCCCGAACACAAAGATAAACGTTGTCGATGAACAACAGGAATCTGATAATGCGGTTGAAGATTTGGAAATGATAACCGGCTCGTGGCGCGAGCAGCTGCACATCAATGCGAACAAGTTGGGCGCTGTCGCAGGAAACGTGGTCGTCGAAGATGCCGGGGACACGATTGACTGGTCTAAATTAGGGTCCGGCGGCTGGTCGATACCTTCGAACATAGAAGAGCTGAAATTCAAGAAAGTTGATGCGAAATATGTCATATACATGGAAAAAGCGGCTGTGTGGGAACGATTAAACGAGGACAAGGTTTGGAAAAAATTAAACTGCATAATAATATCGTCGCAGGGGCAGGCGACCCGGGGGATAAGAAGAATGCTGCAAATACTCTCAACGCAATACAAATTGCCGATATATGTGCTTACAGACTTTGATCCCTGGGGAATCTACATATATTCCGTGTTAAAATTCGGTTCCATTAACCTTGCCCATATTTCAGACCGGCTGTCGATTCCTAATGCAAAATTCCTTGGAATAACTGCTGACGACATAGAAAAATACGACCTGAAAAAGCATTTCATCAATTTCAAGGACGTTGATTTTTCCAGGTTAGATCAGATAGGCTCGTATGACTGGTTTAAGAACAACAAGGACTGGCAAAGGCAATTCAAGATGATGAAAGACTGGAAAGCGAAAGCTGAAATACAGGCATTGTCGGCGCGCGGCATTTCTTTCATTTCGGACAAATACCTGCCTGACAAGATAAAAAACGAGGACTGGCTGGACTAAAGGCGTCTTGTTAATTCAATGAACAGCTGTGTCAGCACAAGAATGACAGCTACAACGGCTACGATTGCTATCATCGGGCTTGGCGTTGTTTCATGCACGCTTCTTTCAACGAAAAACTCAAATGTCGCATTACCCTTTTTATCCGATTGCGATGCAGCAAATTCTATGGCATAATTTCCGCCTTCCGGGAACGTGTATCTGAAAATAGCAACGCTGTCTTGTTTTGCTTGGAACGATTCCGGCGGGAAAAGCGCCGTGTCTGTTTTCGATATCCTGATAATAAGCCTGTCCGGCACGGCCAAATCTCCTGTTGTAGCGTTGTACATGGCCAATGTCATGGTTACATAGTCCAAAGATTTCGGCGCTGCCAGATCCATACCAAACTCGAACAGGAAACCGTTAGATTCTTTTGTGTATTTTACACCCGAATCCGCGTAAGAGTAGCTTGCCATCAAGATAACCAAAATTATCGCAGGCAGAAAAGTTTTCACAATATCTGTATTAAGTATGGGCTGCGCGGGTAATATATTTCCGTTTAATGGCGTTCCTCATCTATTACAGCATGCTCGACCTGCAAAAATTGTCCGGCAGGCTTGACCATTCTATCCTGCTGGTCTTGATAATTTTTGTCTGGCTCGCATTCAGGTTGTACGACGCGGCAGGGTGAAAAACGTCATAAAATCGGACGCGCTCTGACCGGCCGCAGACTGCCAAACTAAGCTATTTAACCTTACACCGGATAAACTAGATTCTAGTGCTGCCCCGGTAGCTCAGACTTCTTTGCCGCTTTAAAGGCAACGAGAAGGAGCAATAGGTAGAGCGCATGGCTGTTAACTGCGAAAGCTACGCTGTGTCTTTCGGTTGGCTGCGACCATGAGGTACTGTTATCGGGCTGCCCGAAAAACAGGCACAACGGTTGTTCGAGTCAACCCTGGGGCGCACTTATTTTTTTATTCTATTAATAGACGGCCCAGACCCGTTGACCAACTAGTTAATTAAACCAGCTTTTTAACTTCTTTTATGATATTAGCGAATTACAAAGACAGATCCGGCGAGAAAATAAAGATAAGAACGCCTAAAATCGGCGATGCGAAAGAGATGGCCGGAAGCTACTACAGGAAAAGTTTGGAAACTCACAAACAACTCCTGAAAAGTGGGGAAATATACCCTATCGTGGACAGCGATGGAGTTAGAAGATGCTGTGATTGCGGGTTTGAGTTGGATAGCCTGATTGAGGATTGATATTATGGACTGGATAACCGAGCAGCCATGTTATAACTATTTATTGGGTGTAAGAAACGGCGACTATAAATCTGCTGGCCTTTGATTCCAAGTTTTTCAATAACATCTTTTACAGTGTGTTCACCAAATCTTTGACTTTTATTTTTTGATACTGGTTTTTCGGCCTTCGTTTTCCCCGATTTGCCAGAATATATCTCCCATAATTCTTTATTCTTTTTGATCAAACTTTGTGCTTTCTCCGTTAAAGCTACGCCAAAATTTTCCACAGGTCGTACCAATTCTAGGCTTCTGCAGAGATAGTGATCTAATATCTGCGTTGGATCTCCAATCACAGTCTTCATAACTTTATCTGATTCGCCGAGCAAGATATCACACGTTCTTAAAAACTTGCTCATAAAAGCTGGCTGGTCTGGCGTGGAGGAGACGATTACAGCCGACAGAACTATTCCTAGCGAGTTTTCCAAGCCTTCCAGGCCAAAACTTCGGGAAAGCTCATCCCAATAGTTGTCAAGGAGAATTGATGCCATGTCCTGATTTGTTATTGTTGTCAGGTTATTTCTTAAAAGCTTGTCCTCTAACTTCTCTGTGAATATGGCCAACCTTTCATCCTTTATTTCGATTATCCCTGCGTTCTTCAAATGTTCCATGTCTCTGTTAAAGCTGGGGAACATTGCAGAAACTATGTCAACCGGAGCAGAACCTCCTGCCTTGAACATGAACCACAGTACATCTGATAACTCATTGATTTTTGGCGATAATTTTAGAAATTCTTTTGAGAAGGTTTGCCTTGTCAGTTCGACTATATCTTCTTTTACCACTCTCATTACTTTTAATTCATCCTAAAGAATTTATACGAATTCCATCTCTTCTTTTACTCTTATAGGCTCCTCGGTCTCAACGGGTTTTTCTTCCTTTTTCGCCACCGGCTTTATTTTGATATCTTTCTTTTTGCTGCTGTAGAGCTCTGATAGTTCATTGTCCATCTGTATTAACTGCTTAGCTTTTTCAGAAAGAGCCACTCCGACATTTCCAAAAGGCTCTACAAGGTCGAGAGGGAAAATATAGTTGTCCAAAACCAACCTCGGGTTGCCGAGCACGCCTTCCAGTTTCAACTCTCCAATAATGTTGGCAGAGGTTCGCAGTACTTTGCTCATAAAAGCTGGCTGGTCTGGCGTGGAGTTCGCGATTATTCCCGACAGTGTTGCCGATAGCGAATTTACAAATTCCTCCATCCCAAAACTGTCCAGCAATTTGTCTAAATAGTTGTCTAATAGTATCGATGTAACATCAGATTCTGTTATATCCCTCAAATCTTTACTCAACAGTTTTTCCTCAAACTTTTCCTTGAGAACTACCAGGTCGCTATTCATTTCGATCAAGCCTGCTTTGATCATCCCCTGTGAATCTTCATTGAAATTTGGAAATCTTACAGATATGGCATTCGTATGGGTGAAACCGCCTGTCTTAAAAACAAACCATAGGATTTCTGAAATTTCTCGTATTTTTGGCATCAATCGAAGGAACTCTTTTGAGAAGGTTTGCCTTGTCAGTTCGACTATCCTTTCCATGGTATTATTTTACCCATAAAAGTTAAATACCCATGTTTTGTAAGAACCCTATAGGGTAGTATCACCAAATTACATAATTTGAGGGGTGGTGATACCAAGTGATAGTTAGTAACTCTGGGTTATTAAGGTTTGCTTCAAAGTGCTTTAGGCTGGTGCCAAAGGTGATGCCAGAATATTCTTCCAAAAAGGAATATAACCAAAGATAGAAGAGCGAGGCTGCCACTTCATCTGTAAAGAGGAAATATGGTGATAATGTAAGTTCAGGGGGATGAGGCTCACGGCTTTTGTTTACATGTGGACAGAGATTCAAGGGGTTTTATTGTAGGATTTATACAGAGCAAATACCTATCGATTCAAACCCACGGAAAGTACTGCCTTAACTTTCTCAACCTCCCTTCCTCTTCTTTACTGTAATATTTTATCACAGGTTTTTCTGTCGGTTTTTCAACAGGCTTTTCTTCTTTCTCAACCGCTTCTGGCTTATATTCTTCTTGATAAGCCTTAAAAACTTCTTCGTCGTTGCTAATCCTTTTCACAGCTTTTTCGGAGAGGTTTATCATAATTCCATCTTCTATTTTTATAAGGCCCAGAAATCTATTCAGATAATAATTAAGAATTTCCTTGCATTCAATAGGCGGGGCATTCCATGTCCTGGTGGACTCCCTGTATATACGCCCAACAAACGCAGGCTTTTCGGGAGTTGCGTATCTGATGATTAAGGATAGCACGGTTGTTATGAAATCCGTTAATTTGTTTCTGCAAAATCCTATTAGCTTTTGTCCGGCATACCCGAATGTCAGCTCAGCAAACATATCTTTTGTCAACGGCTCTTTGTCTATGATAAAATTTGCAAACTGTTTATCCAAAGATAAAAAAACGTTTGTGTCTTTATTTTTGCCAAGTGTCCCGAGCGCATGCCACACAATCAGCTTCATTTCAGAAAGAAACATGATTTTATTTTCAATGGCCTCATCGACTTCAAGCTGGAATGTTACAAATTTCATAGGCACGACAGCTCCAATCTTGTGCAACGCCCACAGTATATCTATATAACCCAATGCTCTGGGCGAAAGCTTGAGAAGATCTTCGGCAAATACAGCTTCAACCCTTCTAAGTTCCATATATGGATATTAATTTCGAAGATTAAAATGATTATTACGCGCCTCTCCCCAATTTTTTAAAGTATCCTAAAAACCTTTTTATCAAGCCCGGCTTTTCTTTGGGTTCTATGGCAGGCTCTCTGAACGACTCACCAAATCTCCCAACGCCTTTATCTTTTTCCGGTTTTTCTCCAACCAGACTTGCGGCGAGTTGTATATATGCTTGGCTTGCCCTGGAACCAGGATTTGATAATATTACCGGGGTTTTTGAGTTCACGCTCTGTAGAATACTTTCATCCTCCGGAATAGACCCAATTATAGGTAAGGCTGTTAATCTTTCTACTTCACTTTCTGATAGCTCATAATCCTTTCCTTTTACTCTGTTCATTAAAACACCAATGGGTTCGATATCGGCAACACCGTCCTGGGTCAGCTTAATGGAGAGGTTCACGATTTTTGCAACGTCAACCGCCGAAGGTATGAAAGGATTCGCAATAAAAAGCACTTTATCACATGCCTTCAAAGCCATCAAAGCCTCTCTATCAATACCAGGCGCAGAGTCAAGCAATACGATGTCAAACATTTCCGACAAATTCTTTATAGTTTTTGTAAAAAGTTCATGGTCTATTCCTTGTAGATCCTGTATATTCAAAGAAGCTGGTATTATCCGAAGACCGGAAGGATGGATGTACAATGCTCCAGCCAACGATGCCCTGTTCTGCAAAACTGAATTTAGTGTTATTGGTGTAATGTAAATTCCAAGATATAAACCAATATGGGCCGTGGTAAGATTACAGTCCACCAGGGCAACTTTTTTATTAAAGTGCTCTGTTAGGGCTAATCCAAGGTTTATAGCAGTCGTCGTTTTCCCAGCCCCGCCTTTTCCGCTAACTATACCGATAATCCTACCCAAAGCATCACACCACTGATTTTAGATTGATCCTGAGCTTTAAATGGTTTTTGTATTTTAATTTTCCTTGTTGGATGGTTTTTGAGGCGGCGCGATAGAAACTAGTGGCTGAGAATCTGCTTTTAGCGCATCGTTGTTTTGATTTTTCCCCTTTCTTTCAATTTCTTCTGAATAATGCTTTCGCACGTTTTCATCCCAAGCTTCCATTAAGCCATAACCAAGCATTGTTGCCATGCCTGCAATTGCGGCCCTTAAATTAATGCCGATCAATGGGATGCCTGAAAGGGTGATCACAACATCTGCGTTAATAACAACCCCTGTATCCAGAATAGCATTCAGAAGGTCCACCAGTTTGTAATTCAAGTCTCTTTTCGGTTCCATTCAATCAACCCACAAAATGGAAGGGGGGCCAGGGCCCAGAAAATCGAACAGATAGTCCATGTATTTTATTGGTCTCTTCCAAGAACTTGCCTAAGGCTTCGATTTTGCTATTATGCACGAGACAGGATAGATTTAGAATCATCTCTTTGTCTTTCCATTTTCCATCTTCTATATTAATTGTTTTTTCGGCTTTCATTTCTTCCGCAGAGTCTTTAACCTGATCACAAATTTTTTTAGAATATTCTTTATAATATTCCTCCACCTTCCTCCTTGTTTCATTGATAACTATCAGCTCAAGTTTTTTCTGAAGAACGTAAGCAATGCCCTTGGGCTTCGTTTCAATGTCCATTTTTAACCTTTGAATTTCCTCGTTGGTGCTTTCAATTTCTTGGCTAGTGGAACCAGTATCCATGAAAATTTGAATATCGTATTCTGCTTTTCCGTCTAATCTTTCTAAACTGTTTTTAAGCTTGTGATACTCCGCGCTTAACCATTTCCTTACGTCATCCTCGGTTCCTTTGATTATAGTGTCAAAGGCAAACGGAACGACAGCGCCGAATTTTTTTGCTGCTGCGTCAATCGTATACAGATGCGAAAAAAGCCACGATTTCACCTCTTCCTCTTTGTTTGATTTGTATGGTTTAGCCAAGCATTTGTGGACTATGACGCCTATGTCCTTATATAGTATGGCATACACCCTATTATTCCCTATTCCTATGTTCCCAAAACCGGTTTCTGCGCCGCAATTGGTTACACAATAGAGATATACGCCTTCGCCAACACTCTCTTCACATTTAACATCATTCACTTTTTTCACCCTGTGGTTCCAAATACACCAACTTCAGAAACATGTTGCTCAAGGTTTCTCTTAATTTTTCCCTGTTTTTAAAATGATTTTCCCCTTCAACCTTCATCTCTATGCCATTGTCAGAATTTGTAACTACAATCACCGGGAATCTTTTGATGGAATGCTTCTTTATGTACCTTACAAAATCCATTTCCCTGGCCCCTATCTTGTCCACATGAATTTTGCTTTCTTCGTGGAGTTCATCGAGAATGCCCTCTGCCAATTGCGTATCTTTATCTTTTATGCTGTATATCAACCTTGTAATTATCATGCCGTTACCTTTTCTTCATTTTTACAGACAAAAAACCTTTCTCTTCACCTTTCCTGTATTCTATTTCTACATCTTTGACATAGCATTTTAATGGAACTTCTTTACGATATTTTCCATCTTTTGTTTCTATGATAAGCTTTTTACCTATAGGGTAGACTTTTAAATCGCTTTCTTCTACAGGCGGGGTTTCCTCCCACACAACTATAGTCTTAATGTCCTCTTCTTTCTTAGGAATTTCTCCTGTTACCAGCGTTCTTACAGAATAAGAATATTCTATACGCGGTTTGCCTGACCATCCTTTCTCCAGCCTAGACTTTATCTCTTTATCGGTTTCTTCAACCCTTTTCTGGAGTTCTGGGGACGCTTTGATTAACTTGCTTACAAATTTTCCTAACCCGGGGATAAAGTTGCCCACGAGTTCCTCTACCGAAGAGATTTCAGGCTTCTTTTCCTTCTCTTTTTCAAGTTTTTCTGTTTTCTTTTCAAGTTCCTCTATCCTTTCCTTGTCTTTTTTCTTTTTTTTCATTCGCTTCACTCTTCATTCGTATGCGGCTACTTTCCCCTCGTTTTGAATGTCCATCTCTCCTATAGCGCTGTTCACTATTTTGTCAAGATCGCCGTTAATGGAATTAACTGTGTCCTCGAGGTCATTTTCTTTTTTGATATGCCTGATGGTATCATCTAAATCTATCAGGGCATTGCCTAATTTTTCAACTTCTTCTCCGGTCAACCTGCCCAACTCCATCCTTCTTATTGCCTGATGCTCTAATGCGTCTTTGATTATCTCAACAAGTGTAATTACTAAACCAAGCAATCCCTTTTTGAGGTTATCCTCATCGATTTTGACAGTCATGCCATCACAGCAACCCTTTTCTTGCATTTTGGGCAACCATGTCCTTCAAAAAACCTTTTTCCTATCAATTCTCCACACGTGGGGCAATACGTCAAGTCTCCTTGTTCTCTCAGCGCTTTCCATCCTGGAGCATCATAATTAACTCCTGAAGGAAATTCCAGGCCGTACTTTGCTGCTGTTGCGAGCGAAGCCAGGGTTGCCCTTATTTTTATTCCCAGCAGTTCGGTGCCAGCAACTGATACAACAATGTCCGCGTTTATGACTATGCCTTTGTCTAAAAGTTTAATTAACGCTTCAGGAAGCGTCATGACTTCTCTATTATGTGTTATCATAGCGCTTTTCCCTCATTTCTATTTGAGGTGGCGGATTTTAACCTCATTCCGTACAATCTTTTTTTTGGTTGTATATCAGAATATCTGGGCCTTGCAGGGATTGTTGAAAATTTGCATCCCAACCTGTCTCCTCTTTTTTCAGGTTGTGATGAAAACGCTGAAGGGTTTAAGTTTTTTGGCCTGCCCGCTTTCTTCATAACCATTAATCGTTTATTGAGATTCACTTTTCTAGCGTATCGAATACTGTTCTGGATTAGACTTGACCTCGCCCTGTCCCTCCACATCTGCATTTTCTTTTTCGTTTTTGCTATTATATTTTTTCTGCGCACGCCTGTCCTCATAATTTTGCCAACGGAGAAATTTCCTATAGGTCCCATTATGCAACGCCTCCTAATATGTCCATCCTCTGGTCTAATTTCATCTCCCTTGCTTTTACACCCAGTTCCAGCTTCTCTCTCAAATCAGCATCAATTATTTTGTAATCTTCTTCAGTCCTTTCTCCAATTTCAAAAAGCAATCTGTTTTCTTTTATCATATCTTTGATTTTCGGAGGATCATACGCTTCCTTATAGGCAAAATCCCGTATGAGTTTGAATAAAGCAATAGTGTCGAAGGGCAGTATGGAAATGCCAAGAAGCCTTAAAACAATATCATCTATGATGAACACCTACTCGCCTCCTCCTATTTTTATTTTTACAAAATTGTATGGTGGCCAAGGTCCGGTATACTGAATCTTTGGAGCGAGCATTTTTTCCACCTCATCCACTTCTTTGGAAAATTCCTTAATTTTATTTTTTTCAACCAAGAATGACGCATTCAGGAGCAGCCTCTCGCTAAATAGTTTGGCGTTAACAGACTCTACGGCTTTTTTCTTAAGCGACTCAAAAATATACGAAGCGAACTGGATTTTCTTTTCTCCAAGCAATTCCATAAGTTCTTTGCCCAAGACGATCTTAATTCCGAGCTCAACTTTGTTGTCTAATAATGCCAAAGATTTTTTAATCGCATCATAGCTTTTCTCTAGCACCGAAAGCAGGACTTCTTTATCTTTAAATGCCATGCCAAACGCCATCGGTATCACCGTATGTTCTTTCATAACCAGAGTGGCAACTTCATTGTGCGCTTTTATGTTTTCTTCGGTTGATTGATAATCTGTCAGGGGCGTGTCGCTTACAACAGCGGATATTCCTTTATAAGGAATGGTATAGACTTCGCTGAAATTTCCAATTCCCTTGTTGCCAAAACTTGCTGGTTTCTCGGTGTTGGCAATTATGCAGTAAACATATTTTCTTTCTTCTATTACGGGATCTTTTCCTGTTTTCTTACTCATAGTTAATCATCTGTTTTTTATTTCTATAATCTGACAACAAGAATTTGGTCAGAATGCCGCTGATCTTGATATGTTCCTCAAGGCTATCTTTTACTTCATGCAAAGAAATATCAACAAGTTTGTAGATCTTCTTTTTTACAACATACTCATATTGTATCATGCCCTTCTTTTCCAAAGTATGAAGGAGTGGGTATATCGTGCCTGGGCTGAGAAATACGTTGAAGTTTTTATGCACCGCCTTTATCATATCCGTACCACACATGGGCTTATTCATTAGCAAAGCAAAGATTATCATTTTCAAATCGTTTTTCACATACCGCTCTATGGAATCATCTTTGATAACCTTGTCAATAGACTCGGACGATAAAATTGAAATATCGCCTGACGTGAGTATTAGCTTGTCATGATGTGCCACTAAATCCTTGATAATGGCTGGGTCTATCTTTGTAACATCATATACGCATGATATTGAAGAATTCTTTTGGAATCCCTCTGTCAGGCACTTTTCGTATTTGGCGTGGTCTTCTTTAGCGATTGAGGCAGCGTCAAAAATTATCTTCAGCTTTCTTTTGCCAGGTTTTAGCGTGCTTAATTTTTCCGGTCTTAATATGGATATATTTGCTCCCAGTCCATTAAATTTTTTCATTCCGCTGTCAGGGTCGTCATTGGTTACATAGATCACTTTTTCATTTTTTTCTGTTGTAGCCAAAAGTGATGCTTGAAGCGCACCTTTGTCAATATCCGGGGTATAAAAAACTAAGCCGTGCTTAAAATTGCCCATATCAGATAAAATTGATTTTACATCCAATTTTCCCGAGTTCATACTATTTACCCCTCTCATCAATCAAGTCTGACCTGCGTCTTACCATTATTTGCCTGTAGTTCAAAAGTTTACCGCCAGGGCTGAACTCCAATTCATACCTACCGAGAAGATCCTGAGTGTCCGGAACAGCCTTTCTTTCCAATGTTTCTATCACAGCTTTCCATCCCTGGTCATCTTTGACAACACTCACAATTTGTTCTACCGGCTTGTTTACCAAATCTTTCAATGCAGAAAGCCCCAATTTACCTATCTCCACCGGACTCTTTTTCTCCTGTATTATCTCACGGGATGTAGATTTTTTCATTTACGATCTCCACCGGCTTGCCGATCCAAGTTTTTATCCCCGCTACTATATCATAACCTTCTAATTTTTCTGCTAATTTGTAGTATTTAACAAATCTGTAAAGCCTTTGGAGGGTCGACTTGCCACGACCTAGAGGTATGACATCAACCGTGTGATCAGGTTTAATACAAGTATAAAAAGTTTCCTTTACCGATTCCCCGTCCTTTTTTGCTGTCACAACAATAATTTCTGTGTCGTGAAAACCAACCGGTGCCGGCTTCCTAGGAAGGCTGCTTATCCTTACAATTTTTACGTTGCTTATTACTCCCCGGTCTTTTTTCAAGTTTTTCTCTTTTTGAACCATATCAAATTACCTCCGGGATTACAATTTTACCAGAGCTGTCTATTTTAACCGTTTTTCCCTTCCACCCCTTGGATTCCTCAATAACATCGTATTCTTCCAAGTTATCCGCCAGCTTGTAATACCGAAGGAAATTGATGAATTTTTGCTGGGTAGGAGTCTTCGCACGGCCATATTTTATACCGAGCATCCCGCCCGGCTCAATATAAGCGTAAAATGTTTTTTTCTCTTTTTTCCCTTCGGGAGTTTTTATTGTTATGATTATCGCGTCAGATTCTGAACTAAAAGCCGCGGGTTTTTTCCTCCACATATCCCTGATCTTTACAATTTTCACATCCTCTATCACGGGTTTTCTTAATCCGGCTTTGAATTTTTCCTTCTTCGGCTCTTGTAATTTCGGTTTTTCTTTCGGCTTGGACGGCTTTCTCACAACCTCCTCCTTTTCAACTCTGGTTTCTGGTTTTTCCGGCTCTTTAATCAGTCCTTCCGGAATTTCTATTATGGGTTGCGTGGGAATTTCTCTATGTTTTTCTAGTTCTAAAACCACAGTTTCTTTAATCTCTGCAGCAGCTTTAGGTTCCTCTATCCAAACCTCTTCTTTTCCCTCTACGTCAACTTTGCTAATCTCCTCTTTTTCTTTGATTTGATCCCTGAGGAGCTCAATCTCTTCCTCTTTTAATCTTTGCTTAGATGTTTCAGATGCCTGCCAAGTCACTAAATCACACTTTTTATAATTTCTAATTTTTTTGAAAGATCAGCCGTCCCCTTTGTCTTGGTAACAATTATATCGGTAAGGATTTGCTCTAAATTCTCTGAACCGGATTCTTTAACCGCTTGTCCAACCATGATGGCGGCCCTTGTGCCCGGCCTTTCCGCTTCTGGTAATTTTGCCCTTAATGTCCTGACTGCTTTCACAATTTCCTTGGCTAATTTTGTTGATACTTCAGAGCGGACCTCAACGATTTTAACCTCGGTATCAAAGTCGTAGAAATCCATATACACCCCTATCATTCTATCCAATAAAGCGTCTTGAGGTCTGTGCACGCCGGCATATTCAACAGGATTGCTTGTGAATATTGCCCTAAAATCAGGGTGGACTTTTACGTATCTTTCTTTCCCGAAATGGGTGGGAAGTTCCAATATGCCTTCTTGAAAAACAGAAAGCAAAACATTGTTTGCTACCGGCAAACTCCTGGAAAATTCATTGTAAACTAAAGTGAAGCCAAACTTGCAAGCTATCGTAAGAGGGTTGTCAACCCAATCAGCGCTCAGTGTGTCGTGGGATTTGAAAACATTATGGATATATTTGTCCCTCAAACTTTCAACTTCTACTTGAGAATAACCTCCGATCAGGTCTGTAGTTGTCATCTGTCCGTCCCCATTTATCCATACTGTGGACCTGCCCAGCTCTTTTGCCACTTGCATTGCTATCGTTGTTTTTCCACACCCCGTGGGACCAATTATGTGGACAGGATGCCCGATCTTGAGCCATATTTTTATCCTTTTTTTTAATTGCTTAATTTCGGGTGTTTCCACAAAGTTTTTAATTTGAGGAACAAGGTAAGCAGGATTTTCTTTAATAGGTAGACCTTCGACCCCTATTTCATCCGTGGGGGCCAGCGGTCTGATGTAAGATGAAGTTTCCTTAGCCCTTAATTGATTAAGACGATGAGGCCTCAGGCCCATGATCTTTTTAAATTGCCTTTCTTTCCTTTTCGTTTGTATATCTTTGTGAACTTGCTCACCAATAACTTTTCGAGGATGATCAGACGGTTTTTCCATTACATTACCTTTTTTATGATCGTTATTAGGATAGATAAGGTTTTTGTTTTGATTATTGTATCGAATTTCGATTTTAAAAATGAAAAATAAGCTTAAATATAGCCAAATTTAATTAATTAAATAGATTAATTAGATTAAGCTGGTTAACTAAGTTGAATTAACTGGATTAATTAGCGTGATGAGATGTTTAAATTAGAACGGAAGACGTCTATAGAAAAGCAAATGGCATGCGACATTTGTGAAAAAGCCACAGGCAAAGGCAGCCCGATGAATGTTTTCAGGTCGCCTCTTGCCTATACACATATTATCAACGTCTGTGACAACTGTATCCCCAATTTTCCCAAATCATTTATTAAGAAGGGTTAAACATGATGAGAGAAAAAATGTCAATTCCGGCGGACGGGAGTATAATAATTTCAAATAAATTGGGCTGGGGCGACCGCTTGCTTTTATTATACGGGGATAATGTAGATCCCTGTCCTGTCTTCCAATCTTTTGTAAATAACGGGTTAGCTGATGGGAATCTCTGCCTGTACGCTTTTGACGCTACTAGTAATAAATTATTCTTGGGGGAGGGGGGAGAAGGTCCCAATCTTCGTGCAGTCCCTTTGAGAAAACATGGCCCGGATTTATTAGAAAAATTTTATAACAATCTTAGAACGATAACTACTCGTATCAATGCTGGAGAGCATAATGGGCTAAGGATATTGATAGATTTTGGTAAAATAATCAATAGTTCCAATTCAACAGATATCATAGATTGTGAAAGAGAAATTTTAAGAAAAACCAAACAATCTTCGCGTATGATGAAAAAATCTTGGTCCAAACTAGGTTTCAAGCGTTATAAAAACGCATTTAAAGAGAAATTTCCAATCATCGCACTCACAGCGTATAACATCACATCTATTGATAATGAAAGCATTGAAACTTTAATAGGCCTGCATGATAAAATTGTGGTTTCTGAACAAAATAAATTTATCGCACTTTTGCCAAATTTTACTGGCAATCGAGAGATAAGCGTGAAAAATTCTTTAGACATTATTTCAAAAGAAGCTGTAGAAGAGTTTGTTAAAAAGAATCTTGAGAGCATAATATTGGCGATGTTGTATGGAAAAGCAATGTGTGGTTATGATATGATTAAAATAATCTCCATGCGTTACCATACCTTTGTAACCCAGGGAACTGTTTACTCTATCCTATATTCCCTTGAGAAAGGGGGAATTTTAAAAAAAGAGACCATGCCTGATAATAAAACAAAGGTATTTATTTTGACTGAAAATGGAAGAAATGTTGCCAAAAATAAGCTAACGGAGTTCACCAAGATTTTAGAGTACACGTTTTCCATTTTAAAATTGAACAATCAATTTTAAAAAAGTTTTTTTCTCGTGTCGAAACTGGATACAGATCACGATATTCTTTTTAGATGATCTTTTGATATGTAATTTAAAAGATAATGCTTAAAACAGCCCATTTCTATATTCTGATTAAAGTGTTAGAGACGAGAAAAGGCGAGTCTCTGATAATATATAAAATTGATAGGAGGGCTATAAGTGGCAACACCAACTGGGCCAAACGTTTCAAGTTTGGCTGAAGTATTGGACAGAATTTTGGATAAGGGAGTAGTAGTAGATGCATGGGTAAGAGTGAATCTAGTCGGCATAGAGATACTATCCATAGAGGCTAGAATTGTGGTAGCGTCGGTGGACACATTCTTGCATTATGCAGAAGAAATGACCAAGATAGAACAGGCGGCATTGGCAGTTCCTGTTCCTGCCTAAATTTGAAATTTGGGATGAGCTGAAAAGCGATGAGTCCATTTAATAATTATTAGGGAGGAGTATGAAATGACAGATAAAGAAACAGCAACTGGGACGACTGTAAAAACGTTACAGGGGGATATAAAGAAAGAACTCCGAGACTTTGAGGCGAACAGCAAAGAATTCAACAATAGTGTTAAGGACCTTCACGAAGCTATGGAAATGAAAGCACACGAGTGGCAAGAATACATGTCCAAAGAATTCAAGCCTTCACTTCAAAGGATGCACGGAGCTGTAAGAAAACTGGTAACAAGGATGGAGAAAAAATCGAGCGAATTTCAAGAATATGCAAAGGTGGATTTTTGGGGAGAATAACCCCATTTAATTTTTTAATTGTGGTTTAAACTAACGGAGGAAGAAAATGATATTCGGAACTGGTATAGATTTGGGATTAGCCCTATTGCTGGCCGTCGTGTTCGTAAAATATGCGGGCATAAAGCTGGGCAACAGGCCATTGAATCTTCTAACTGCAGGTGCGATGTTTTTCATACTAGCGGGGGTTCTCAATGGAGCGAACCTAGGTTTTACATTGCCAGCAATAGTTGACACAGCCCTGAACACCATAGGCGCAATAGCGGTTGTACTAGGAGTTCTTTGGTCGGCTTGTTTGTTGACAACAGCCAAGAAATAAGATTCCGGAGTACAGGTGTGGGATGGCAGGACTTGGGGTAAAGGAGCGTTTGATAGCTTGCCAAGAATTTAAACCAGAGCTCTTCTAAAATTGTCACAATCGCTTCAAAATACACGTGGAACGTGGGTGGGAAAATGGGCTTTGTTAAATACGCTGAAAAATTAACCGCAATTTGGTGGGTAAAATGGTGAAAAATGGCAGATAAATCAAAAAGTCACTATTTGAGAAGGGCTAGGGCGTTTCGGCGTAGAAGCATTTCCCGCGCTATGAATAATGGGTATAATAGTTATAGTTGATCAGGGCAAAATAAATGACTAAAAGTACGCAGGGAGTTTACCTGAGAAGGCTCGGTGCACAAAGACATAGAACTAGCATGCTAAATAAGATCGGAGATTTTAAAAGAGAGAACGTTTATCCGAAGTTCACACTCATGCACGCTGCATGGAAAGAAGAAAACATCGCAGAACTGAAAAAACGAGTATATCCTAAACTCACCCAAGCTCACGCTGGTTATAAACCCAAACTTCTACCTTCCTTCACCAAGCAAGGGCGCATGAATTGGAAAAAATGGCATAAGAAAAGTTATCTGGATAAAATCGCATATGCCGAGGGCAGACTGAAAAAGGAAGAGTTAACTATCTAATGACGCTTATTTTACATCGAAAACCAAAATATTTATTATGTCAAATACTGAAGATCCAATAAAACCCCTGAGGGAAATAAATGTTCTTGGAAAGGGAGAGACTAAACAGCCTTTCCCGATTTCAGGAATGAAATGGAAGGGGTTATATTATTTTATTTTTGTGGATGATTTACAGCAACTATTAAAAATCAATGAAACATATAAATCTATTCGAAAACCAAAATTACTAGAACCTTTACGAGAAGTAAGATTAGTGGGTGGGGGAAATGTCGTAGGATATAAGCCTTTTCTGTACAAAGGTAGGCAATGTGTATGTATTCTTGTAGAACATCTTAAGCGATTAATAAAAATAAACAGAGAATATAGAAAACTATTGCGAAAGGGGATACGTAAAAGACCTAGGCCAAGGAAGATAATAGAAGTAAAACCCAAGCACACTGAGTTAATAGAAAAAGGGCTAGAAGCTAAAAAATTAAACCGAAGAAAAAGAAAATACCGAAGAAAGTTAAGCCTAAACCTGTAAAAAGGATCAGGAAAAGCCCAAAGAAAAAAATTAGAAAAATAAAACCTAAGCCAAGAAAAATTGTTAGGCCGAAGAAACGAGTCAAGAGAAGCGCTAGAAAACCAAAGTCTATTCCTAAGAAGAAAAGAAAGATTACAAAACCAAAGAAAGTTAAGAACGTCAAGCGTGCAAAGAAGCCCAAAAAAGTTTCTAGAAAAATTAAAAGAGGGCTAGAAAAAATAAAGAAAAAGGTTGTGCAAAGGAAAAAAATTATGAAGCCTAAGATCATTAAGTCACAAGCATCGAAATTGCTTAAGACTTTAAAAAGAATCTTTACAATAGAAAGAGTGTGAATATGCCTGTAAGAGTGGATAGAAACCGCCTTAAAGAGTCTTTGGACACAGTTATATTGTCGTTTCTGAATAAGAACGCAATGAACGATAAAGATATACCAGAGCTTATTTATAAAAAATTCGGGGTATATTTCAGTAATAAAACAATCAACGAATTTCTTGCTTCTTTGGAAAAGAATAAGCTGATAAAGGGCGCAATTGCAAAAAAGGAAAAGATATATTCCATAACTGAAAATGGGAAAAAGGCAATCAAAGTGACAGGTAAATTATTGAAAGAACTTGGCTTGTGATTGCTTTCTCTTTTTCTTATATTTCTTGGCCTCTACTAATTCCTTCTCTATCCATCGCACTCCTTTCAGAATTAAAGCCAAAATAAATACTGGTGCTCCCAGTATTACAAATAAAAACAGCCCAAAACCAAGTAGAATTAAACCAACGATCAACAACGGTACCCCTATCATTGCGGATAAAGCTAAAAATCCTAGAAACGTGCCAGCCAACGCCAACAACCCCAAACCAATGATTATTAGGACTACTGCTGATAGAATCTTTCTCAATATTTTCATATATCAGTATTGTTCTTCGTGATAAATGCCATCGTTCTGTCTTGTCGATAGTGGTGGGTCTTGTCTTGCTTGCAACTATATGCTCAATCCCCTTGTCAATACAAAACTGCTTGAACGCGGATGTACGATTAGTATCATGGAATTGAGTTCCTTGGTAGGTCAATGTCTGTACAGGAAATCCAAACCTTTCGCCAGCCTTTTCCAACAGCAATTGCGTTTTTGAATGGAGAGATGCCTCCTTCCGACTCAGACTGGATAAAGTACCATGTAATAGATGCTGTATTGACAAGTTTGGGTCTTGCACAGCGTGAAGTCACCACAAATCGCAAAGGTAAAAATTTCAGGTATGCCTACAGATTGACTGAAACAGCTCACGACTCGCTAAGGATTTAGAGGCTGAGCTAAATGAAGACACCGTCTGAAAAAGTGACCGAAAAAGCGAATTTAACTCATTGTTTCTTTAAAAGACCGGTTTTGGATGCGTAATAGCCCGCGGCTACAAGTAATAAAATAACACCCGCGATTGTATGCACGGAATGGTCAAGGTCAAGACCAATACCTGAACTTACATGCACATTATGTGGGGCCAACAAATAGAAAGCGCCTAGGATTGCTAGTATAACTAGAACCACCCAGTCTGCTTGCTTGGGTTTTTGCTCTGGCATGATTACTTTTTGTTTTTATTGCTTATAAACTTCGGCAGGGTAACATAGGTAATTATATTCTTAACGCCCTCGTTAAGTAAGGAAGAATGCCAATCGCTGTAGATGACAGAAGCGTCATATTCACCCGACTTGATTAAAATAACGGCTGTCTAATCTGCCTAGAACGCTCCAAAATTTCAAGCTTTAATTTGTTTATCATTTCCTCTTCTACGCTTGTATGAACAGTTTTTAACCCGCAGTTCGGGCATACCATTTCCCAATGCTCATTGTTCGGAACACGCTCTATAAAACCTCTGACTTTGATCTCCGTTAAGTGGGTAATTCCACAGTTCCGGCATTTCATCAAAACCTGAGCCATGCCTTCCAGCGTTTTCACAAGGCCCAGCTTGGTTTCTATCTCAGCGTCCAAGGCTTTGTTATGTTCTTTCAGCTTTATTGCATCCTGAATATGGCCGACCATGTTTTCTTTAACGAATTGATTGAGAAGTTTCATCCACTCCCTGTACCATCCAATGTATGCATTGTAATAGTTTGCAACCGTTTCCCTGTCCAATCCCAGTATTTCCCGAATCTGTTCTGTTGTAACTATTTTAGGCATGTAAACCCCTACCATGTAGCCATACGTATACGCTTTATACCGGAAAAACATCGCGTTTTTCCGCAGTATTTCCGCATTTATACTAATTTTCACTAATTAGATAATACCGGAATATCAAAAACATATCACGGCGGATTAAAATACGCGCCCGAAATCTCCCAGTTGACTTTCAAAATCGATCCTCTTTATGGCAAAACCTCACATCAACGTTGTTTTTGTCGGCCACGTAGATCACGGCAAATCCACTTTGGTAGGCCGAATTCTATACGACTCCGGAAAAATCCGCGAGGATGAGATTAACAAATTAAAAGCCATTGCCAAAGAAGTCGGCAAAGAGACTTTCGAGTTTGCATTTGTGATGGACGTAACCAAAGAGGAAAGGGAACGAGGCGTCACGATTGACATAAACTGGAAGGAAATTGACACGCCAAAAAACTACATAACTATTATCGATGCGCCCGGACACCGCGACTTCATAAAAAACATGATAACGGGCGCAAGCGATGCCGACGCTGCCGTATTGGTTGTTGATGCGGACGCGGGCTTGCAGCAGCAGACAAAAGAGCATCTTTTTTTAACGCGCACGCTTGGAATAGACCAGCTGGTTGTCGCGGTAAATAAAATGGACAAAGTAGGATATGCGAAAGACAAGTTTGATAGGATAAAAAACGAGATTGAAAAACTTTCGAAACTTGTCGGGTACCAAAACATCGATTTTATTCCCGTTTCCGCGTATGTCGGCGACAATGTTGTCAAGAAATCCGATAAATTGGGCTGGTACAACGGACTGACGCTGTTTGAGACGCTCGACAAATTAAAGGAACCGGAGAAGCCGGTTAACAAGCCTTTACGCATGCCTGTTGACAAAGTTTACAGCATCAAAGGCATTGGAACAGTTCCGATTGGCCGCATAGAGACCGGAAAAATGAAAATCGGTGACGCGGTAGCGTTTGAACCGTCCGGCGCAAGGGGCGAAGTCAAATCCATCGAGATGCATCACAAACAGTTAACGGAAGCGCAGCCCGGAGACAACATCGGGTTTAACGTGAAAGGCGTTGACAACAAGCAGATCAAACGGGGCGATGTGATGGGAACACCTGCAAACGTTCCAACGGTTGTCGGCACAAAAGGCTGGATAGAAGCGAAGATTGTAGTTTTAGACCACCCAAACGGCATATCCGCAGGGCATGTGCCATCAATGTTCGTACACACAGCCGACGTGCCTGTCCGCATCATCGAAATAATAAGCAGGATAGACCCCGCTTCCGGCCAGGAGGTTGAAAAAAACCCGAAGGTCGTAAAAACAGGCGAGGCCGCTATATTGAAAATGCAGCCGCTTGTGCCTGTGGTAATAGAAAAGTCCTCGTTCATACCGCAATTGTCCAGATTTGCGTTACGCGAGGGCGGGATGACAATAGCTGCGGGTGTATGCACAGAGATTAATAAAGGTTGACAGCTAGAAACAGATGGGTATGGGGCTGAAACATATGCCATACGAAAAGCATATGTTTCTAGTTACGACGGGTTCGTAGCTCAATCCGGGAGAGTACACGGCTGAAGCCCGTGCTGTTGGGGGTTCAAATCCCTCCGAACCCACTGTTTCATTTTCTCCTTCAATGAATTTTTTTACGTGGTCTGCTTCATTACTGCAACGCCCTAACAGGCTTGAGAACAAAACATTTGGCAGGCGTACCTTCCAACACCAACTCAAGCGCCCGGTGTGCGCTGGAACCCACAACGATTCTTTGCTTGTTGATCTTACGGCAGATGCAAACGACGCGTTCTCCCTGAATGCCATCGTTGACACCTGTAAGAATCATGCAATTACCTTCTTTTCCTTTACGAGCTCATCGATAATCTTGATCGCAGTCTCAATGTCTATCCCAACTTCAGACGCAACTTCGTCAGCGTAGATATTAGGTTTTTGTTTAATAATTCTGAGAACCTCGGATTTTATTTTCGCGGTAGGAAGTTTCTTGGGAACAACGAACTCGAATTCGCGAAGCTTTGAACGCACTGCATCTCTCAAAAAATCCGCTACATTGAGATAATAGCCAAGCTTAACCAACTGCTCTAACCGCTCCCTTTCCGTCTCTGCTAAACGAACGCCGGACACTGCTTCCATACAAGCTTAATGGAACCGCTGCCTTAAATTGTTTACGGTTGTAAACGTCCGATACGAAGAGAATTGTGCCCGTGGCTATGACACTTCGGGACCAAGAGTTATGATCCTAGGGTAGAAAACGCCCCGAACTGCTCTTTTTATATTGAATTTTGGATATTCATTGATGGTTGTTATTATGCAGAAAAAAGAAGAATCGGAGCTGGAAGAGAACGCTTACGTAGAGGACAAAAGTTTTACAGAACTCGGTAAAGGTGAACCCCTAAAAGGCGAGCTGATTGAAAACCGCGTCATAGTTTTTTCGCACCCTCTGCTGAATGAATTTTTTGAGCATGGATACGGAAAATTCGCGGAAAACCGCTTGGAACTTTCTTTTGTTGAAGCTCTTTACCTAGCTGACAAAGGAAAACTTGTTGTAACCGCCAAAGGCAGGAAATTGAATTTCGAAGAGCTTTTAAAAATTGCGAACGAAACGGACAGGGAGATACACACAACTTACACTGTTTACAAGGATCTCCGTGAAAGAGGGTTAACGATCAAAACCGGTTACAAATTCGGCTGCCACTTCCGCGTTTATGAGCGCGGGGTCAAAATAAAGCGCGGTCCGAAAGAAGCGCACGAACACACTAAATGGATTGTACACGCTGTTGCCGAAGATTACACATGCTCGTTCCCTGAATTGTCGCGCGCTGTGCGATTGGCGCATAACATACGCGCCAAAATGCTTTGGGCCGTGGTCGATCAGGAAAACGACGTGACGTACTACCAGATATTGCGGATCAAGCCGTGAAACAGACAGTCATAAACTGAAGCATATCGTAATTAGAAAACCTATGGTTTTCTAATTGAGAAAACAGCTGTTTTCTCAATACTGTATCGATATGCTTCTAGTTGTTACGCCTTCTCTGTTCTGCCGCCGATTTCCTTTTTCCCGGACAATAACGCCAGCATGGCATACAGGTTTAAAAAAATCTGCAACCCTGAAAGGGCGACGAAGGAGGGCAAGGAAAATACCACGTCTTTTGGCTTTAGGAATTTTATGGCCGAACATAGGTATGTTATGAAGCCGGCAAGCGCGGCAAGCGCGAAATACTGGTTAGACGTTAAAATAAAAAGCGACATGAAGGCTGCTGAAATGGGGGGCACGTAACCGAACACTATTCCAAGCGGCGCCAGTGTAAACCAGTCTTTTAGCCTGAATTCACGCAACAGTTTGCTGATTTCTGCCTGCTCTCCAAGGGTCCACCTGAGCTGCTGCTTTAGGTACCATTTGAATTTTGGCGGGGCCTGTTCGCGGCATTTGGCATCTACAACGGAAACTTTTTTCCCGGCAAGGTAAAGCCGGAATGTCATGTTCGCGTCTTCCAAAACAGCCTTCCTGAAGCCGCCTATTGCATGCAAGGTTTTTTTGCTTATCACATAATTCTTTCCTTGTATTATTCCAGTGCCCAAAAAGCGCGAAAATACGTATTGTGCATAGTTCGTGAACGCTGTTTGCAGCCTGAAAACCATGGCGGTTGGGGTTGAACCTTCTTCGACCGTAATGCCTGTGGCAACCCCGTGTTCGCCTATGGAACCTACCAGTTTCCCAAGCGCACCCCTTTCGGGCGTTGAATCCGCGTCAAGAATGTAAAGGATTTCGCCTTTTGCGGCATTTGCACCAAGCCCAAGCGCGTGCCACTTGCCTTTTGACCTGTCGCGTATTACACGGGCATATTTTTTCGCTATTGCTGCGGTACTGTCGCTGCCCTGGCACACAACTATGATTTCGTAATCAGGGTATCCCGTTTTTCCCAGGCTTCGCAAGGTTTTCTCTATCACTTTCTCTTCGTTAAGCGCTGCTAAGATTATGGAAACTTTAGGGGTCCTTTTTCCGTAACTTCTGTGCTTTGGTAAAGGAAAAATCGTTACCAGGGATGCCGCATAAAGCAAGATGCATACAGATGCAAAAACCGCCAAAACAAAGCCCATAGACTGTATATCGGCAGGGTATTTTTTAAACCTTAAGGCTGCAAGCTTATTTATCGGATTTTCGAATATTGATCTGGTTATGATTTGTCAACTACCATTCAACGAGTTGAGGTCTTGAGGCGATTAGTGTGATGGCCAAGGACTTGATGACTGAAAACCCGGTGACTATCGATTTCAATTCCACGATGTCTGAGGCCGCAAGCCTGATGCAAAAAAGCAGGGTTCATGAACTGGTAGTGGTCAGGAACAACGAGCCTGTCGGGATGTTAAGCTGCAGGAGCCTGGTGGAAAGGTCGGTTAAAACCGACCAGAAGATTTCCGGCTCAATGTTCATGCCCCCTTTCATAAGCGCCGAAGAATCTTTGGACGATGTCGTGAACATTCTTCTTTTCTGCGGATCCAGGGACCTGCCGGTTACTTCGGGCGGGCAACTGGTCGGCGTAATTTCAGAGATAGACGTTATCAAAACGCTGGCTAACAACAGGACCGCAAGGGATGTTATGAGGCCGATAAAGCATTATGCCAGGCTTGGCAGTTCTGTTACCGATGCCAGGGAAAAGATAATCAAACACAAAATAAACAGGCTGCCCGTTGTCGACGAAAGCGGAAAATTAAGAGGCATACTTTCTACCATCGATATGCTTGATATACTGTTCCCGAAAAAATCCCAGAGGATTGGTGAGCGCGGCGGGGAAAAAACCGCGGCTGTTAATGTGGACAATGTGATGGAAACCAAAGTTTTTACTGTCGGGCCCGGGGAAAAAATAAACAATGTTGTAAATCTGATAAAAAACAACAGGATTTCCTCTGTCATCGTTGTGGAAAACGGCTTGCCCGCAGGAATAATAACGCCCAAATGCCTGCTCAGCCTGATGGCGCCGACGAGCCGGACATCGGCAAACGTGGTGATAACAGGGCTTTCAGATTATAACATGAAAAACAAGCTCGCCGTAGACCGCCTGGTGAGGAAAAGCCTTTCCCGCATGGAACGCATCACGAACCCTATCGCTATAATCCTTGACTTCAAGGAGCACAGGAAACAGGAGAACAAAGGCAAAACCAATTATGAGATAAAGTCGCGCGTCAAGGCCTCTGACGGCAATTTCTTTTCATCCTCTTCTGGCTGGAGCCTGTCAAAGACTGTTAATGATGTGTTGGACGGGCTTGAAAAGGAGATAAAGAAAAAAATCGGCAAGCGCGCCTGAAGCCTCTTAGGGCGCTATCTTTTCGCCCAGTTCTTCTATCTTCACGCGCTCCTGTTTCTTCGTGTCACGATCACGGATGGTTACGGAATTGTCCGAAATTGTTTCGTTGTCTATGGTTATACAGAACCGGATTCCTATTTCGTCGGCGCGGGCGTAGCGCTTGCCGATGGAATCCTTTAGTTCTACATCAACATCGAAGCCGACTTCTTTGAGCGCGGCCGCAATCTGACGCGCTTTTTCAGGCATCCCGTCCTTGTTTACCAGCGGAAATATCATTGCCTGGAATGGGGCAACAACGGACGGCAGCGAAAGATAAACGTGATCGCTGTCTTTCCTGTACGACAATTCCATGACGCAATAAAACAGCCTGTCAACACCCATGGATATTTCCCATATATGGGGCACTAATTTTTCGTTCGTTTCCGGGTTTACAACAGTAACGTCCTTCCCGGAGATTTTTCCGTGGCCGCCCATATCGTAATCTGCCCGGTTGTTGTTCGCAACAATTTCCACCCAGCCGAGCGATGTTTTCACCTC
>JACPZZ010000009.1 GCA_016195275.1 Candidatus Aenigmatarchaeota archaeon
CGAGAGCCCTATCAATAACTAAATGCATGAATGATAGGGCTGATTCGTTCCCTGTCAGTTTTTTATTTTTTCTCAGAATAAGCGTGAGCAATTCATCTACTGATTGAAATCAGTAGATTTCTTGTCACCCGATTAAAAAAAACAATGTTATAAGCCTGTTTTTCTCATCCTAACAAAACAAATTAAGCATCAAATAATAAGATTTAAATTGTTTATTAAACAAACGAAAAATGGAACTAAAAGATGATCTCCTATAGAACCAGATTAAAAACGATCGGAACGTTAGAAACTGATGACTATGACGGGATTTTATACGCACAGTGGGGTTTAATGAGGACACAAAATGAATGGATGGGCAATGATTACCCAAGGTGGAGAAAAGCAAGAATTACCAAAGCTGTCGGAAAACCGATTATGCCCTTTTATTTTGAAGACCCCGGTAGAGACGCCATAATCACCCCGGTAACGGGAGAAATAATCAAAGTCCAAAGAAATGAAATTGCTTAATTGGCTTAAAAATACATTTTGATAATTCTGAACTATGGAAAACCGGTATTCAAGGCAGATAACATACATGGGGAAATATGCGCAGGACAGGATATCCAAATCAAAAGTCTGCGTTGTTGGCTGCGGCGCTCTCGGCTCTTCGTCGGCAGACCTTCTGGTGCGCGCCGGCGTCGGAACAGTAAAGCTGGTTGACAGGGATTTTGTAGAATTGTCAAATTTGCAAAGGCAGCGCGTATTTTCAGAGAGTGATATAGACAAGCCCAAGGCAACCGCACTGGCGAAAAAGCTTAAAAAAATAAATTCGTCGGTTAACATAGATTTCCTGGTAGAGGATTTAAATTCCAGGACAGCCGAGAATATTTTGAAAGGCTGCGACCTCGTTATCGATGGCTTCGACAACATGCATTCAAGGTTTGTTTTGAACGAGGCGTGTGTAAAATTAGGCATTCCATGGATTTATGGCTCTGCGATACGGAATGCTGGTTATGCCAGTTTCATAGACACCGGGGAAAATTGCCTGAGGTGTTTCATCAAAAACGCGCCTTCGGAAATCGAAACGTGCGAAACTGCCGGCGTAACAAACGCGATAACATCCCTTATATCGGCGATCCAGGTAAATGAAACATTGCACTATCTGTCTGACAAAATCCCTTCCTTATCAGGCAGGCTTTTTTACGCTGATCTGGAAAAAATGTCAGTTAAAACCTTTGCTGTAAAAAAGAATCCCGAATGCCAGGTGTGCTCGCTCAAGGAGTTCGGTTTATTGAACAACCGACTGTCAAGTTTTGCTTCGTTGTGCGGCGGCAATTCATACCATATATCACCGCCATCAAAAATCAAATTGGATTTGCAAGGCGCCAAAATGCGGCTGCCCAAAACATTCAAGATAACGTCTTCCAACAAATTCCTCGTACGCGCCGTTTCGGGTAGCAAGGAAATAACGTTATTCGGCGACGGAAGGATGATAACAAAGAATCTGGAAAAAAGCGATGCTGAAAAGACGTTCAAAAGGATGGTTTTGGTATGATTAAATTCTATAAATCAAAACCCAATTCATCCTTGATAAGTTTTTTAATTTCGGGGGATTTATTTGGGTTCAACGAAACCTGCAAACCATAACTGGTAGGCTTTTTTATTATAAATCCTTCGCGTATTAGGTCATTTGCGGTCTTTATCGCCAGTTTCATGCCCTCCTTGCCCAGCGACTCAGATCTGAATTGACGGAACATATTTTCGTATGCTGTATGGCTTTCGCCCCATTTTCGTTTTCTAGCCAAGTGAATAACAATTTAGCCCGTATTAGGTTATTATCCATAAATTTACATGAATGTAAACTTTTAAATACTTATGCACACCGATATTTCTATAACAGGTGTTAATAATCGGATTTTATAACAGCTGTTAAATAATCAAATTAAAAATCGGTGCTTAAGATGAAAAAATCTATATTGTTGGAAACGATAGGAGACACCATAGAAAATAGGATCTTAGATTTCTTTATAGAGGGCAAAGGTCTGGACTACTCCAAGAAAGATATAGCCGACAACTGCAAAATATCGAGGCCTACTGTCTACAAAATGCTTCCTAAGCTAGAAAAGGAAGGTCTAGTAAAAGCCACGAGAAATATCGGGCGTATACAGTTATATTCTCTGAATGAGAAAAACGAGAAAATAAAAGCGTTGATTGGTCTTGAAGGAATTCTACTCAAAAAATCTTTTGAAGACGTAAGTAAGATAGGCGTCAGGGTATGACAAAATTCTATTTTCCGCGCGCAAGCTTAATATGCGATTCTGCCAGTTCGTATTCGTTTGCAAGCGCACCCAACAAATTCAGTTCCTGCGCCAACACGGCAGCGGCTATTATTTCCGCAAGTTTTTTCGCGTTGTCACCGGGTTTTTTGCCGGCGCCCGCGCAATCCAAAATATCCAGGCATTCTTTTGCAGTCGCGTAATTTGTGCCTCCGCCCACTGTCGCAACTTCGAGGTTAGGCATAGAAACAGAAAAATATAAATCGCCGTTCTGCTCTTCCGCAGTTACGAAACACGACGAAGATTCGACGATTTGTGCCGCATCCTGTCCTGTTGCAAGGAACATGGCCGCAACGGTATTCGCTGCGTTTGCATTGAATCCTCCCAGCGTTCCGGACATTGCAGAACCTTGGTAGTTCTTGCTGAAATTTATTTTTTCTATTGTCCTCGCATCAGTCTTGTATATCTTTTCCAGAATTTCTTTTTTTATTGTCGCTTCCGCCTCAACAGCCTTGCCGCGGCCCAGTATTATATTCGTGTGGTTTGATTTCTTGTCCGAACACATGTTGCCTGACAGCGCTATCAATCCGGCATGCGGAAATTTTTTCTTGATCTCCTTTACCGCGTTGGCCGAGTATTTCGTAACGGAATTCATTCCCATGCTGTCGCCTGTTTCAAATGCGAAACGCAACCAGACTTTTTTACCTGTCTGGAATGTTTCAACAAATTCAAGTTTGGAAACTTTTGACTCCGATTCCGCGGCTGCTTTTATCTTTTCATAAAACTGCTTGTCATGGTTTACCGCATTGGTCAGCTCTCTTGCTTTTTCCGCAGAGCCAAGATCTAACACAGGTGCGCGCGTCATCCAATTCCTTGTGACCAGCGTGGTCGCGCCGCCGCTCTCGTTTATCGCTTTGCAGCCTCTCGAAAGGCCTGCGATCAAAGCCGCCTCGTTCGTGGCTGCGGGAAGGTAAAATTCACCTTTGGCGTAATCGCCGAAAATCTTAACCGGCCCGCCTATTCCCAAAGGCGTTACAGACCCGCCGATCTGGTTCTCGATGCCCGCGACTTGTGGTTTAACGGCCGCATCTACAAAATGTGATTTTATGTATCTGAATTTTTTCGATTTTAATTTTTCTATAAACGTTAACCTTGCATCGCTTGCCGTTGCGCAAGCCTCGGCCCATTTGCCGTCTTTTTTTTGCAAGCCTTCAAAAATTACATTCTCCAGCTCGTGCAACCGGGTTTCGCCTTTCTCTAATTTTTCCAGCAGGTCTTCTTTAGAAGTCATCTTTAATCACTTCGCAGGTCTGAATTTATAGCCGTAGTGTATGAGTCCGTGTGCGTTCTGTTCCACAAGTTTGCGGAACGCCGCCTCGACAGGCATGCCTATTTGCACATCTTCTGGCTTTACATCCACTATCTGTGTCGTTAACCTTGGCCCTTCGTTTAGCTCTACAATGGCCAGCACGTAAGGAATTTCCAGCGAATAACCCTCTGGCGGTGCGTGGACCACTGAAAACGTGATTACCTTGCCTTTTCCGCTTAACTTTTCATCGTTCATCTTCCCCTTGCGTCTGCATGACGGGCAGATTATGCGCGGCGGGAAATAAACGCCTTTGCAGTTCTCACATTTTGCGCCGTATAAATTATAACGGTGTTTCATACGCCGCCATGCAGCCGCAATGCCTGTCATTTCTTATCCCTCGAAAATATATGCACCGTGCAAGTTCCGCCGGATCCGCCGACATTATGCGCCAATCCGTAATTCGCATTCTTCACTTGGCGCTCGCCTGCTTGGTTGCGCAGCTGCCACATTATTTCCGTGACTTGTTTTATGCCTGTCGCCCCTACAGGATGACCGCACGCCTTCAAGCCGCCTGACGTGTTAACGGATAATTTTGCGTTCAAAGCTGTTTCGCCGTTCGCAGTCGCTTTGCCTCCTTCGCCTTTTTTGAAAAAACCCAAATCCTCTATTGCCATTATCTCCGCAACCGTAAAGCAGTCGTGAACTTCCGCAACGTTAATGTCCTTTGGTGTTAGCTTCGCTTGCATGAAAGCGTCTTTAGCGGCAACTTTAGTGGAATTGATTTCAGTCAACGATTTTCTGTCGTGCAACGACAATGTGTCGCTGGCCTGCGCAGATGCCGCGATCCATACAGGGTCGCATTTATTCCTCTTAACGAAATCCTCCGACGCCAAAACAACCGCAGCCGCGCCATCGGTTATCGGCGAGCAGTCCAAAAGTTTTAAAGGCAGCGCGACAGGCGAGGATTTCATAACATCCTCGATAGTTATCTTGTTGCGGAATTGTGCATACGGGTTTTTCGAACCGTTCTCATGGTTCTTTACAGCGGCCGCTGCAAATTGTTCCTCGGAACTGCCGAAATCGTGCATGTGTCTCTTCGCCATCATCGCGTATATTCCCGGGAACGTCGCGCCATGAAAAACTTCCCATTCATAATCGGATGCGCCGCCCAGTATTGTTGTAGCTTCTTCAATAGTAACGTCGGTCATCTTCTCGACCCCACCGACTATGACAACATCGTGAAGTCCCGAAGCGACGGATATGTACGCCTGGCGCAGCGCGACACCGCCGGAAGCGCAGGCTGCCTCAACGCGCACGGCAGGCAACGGGTTCAAGCCCATGTTATCGGCTATCAATGCGGCTATATGCTCCTGTTTAGAAAAACCGCCCGCAGACATCGTGCCGCCGTAAACGGCCTGTATGTCCTTACCGGAAATTTTTGCATCCTCTATTGCGTTAACGCCGGCTTCGGCTATCAGCTCTTTCAACCCTTTGTCCCAGTGCTCTCCGAATTTGGAAAGTCCTCCGCCGATAACCGCTACATTCCTCATCCTGGTGTCATCCCCATTATCGTTTTCCTGTGTTTCAGATAAACAGCGTAATCCACATATTCCTTATTCTTCGCGTAATATTCAAACGGAACGACCCTGTTCCTCTTCTCTTCTATCTTAGGCGTGGTTTTGATCACGAAGGCGTCGGACCCTGCGCCGGAGCCGTAAGACACGACCAAAATCCTCTGCCCGGTTTTTGCCACGTCCAATACCGAAGCTAACCCGACCATCGAAGCCCCGGAATAAGTGTTTCCTATGCGCGAAACGACAAGCGAGTGTTTTAATTTATCAGTCGGGATGCCGAGTATTTTCGCAGCCCTTAACGGAAACTTTTCATTCGGCTGGTGGAAAACCACATGGTCGAAATCGTTCACAGTGGTTTTGGTTTTTTCCATTATGCCCTTTGCCCCGGAAACGAGATGCCTGAAATACGCAGGTTCGCCTGTAAATTTTGAGCCGTGCTGTGGGAAATGTTCTAAATCTCTTCGCCAGAAATCCGGCGTGTCTGTTGTAAACGAAAACGTGTCTTCAATCTCGGCGACAACGTCGCCTTTGCCTATGATGAAAGCCGCACCACCCGCGCCGGCCGTGTACTCAAGTGCGTCGCCCGGTCTTCCCTGAGCCGTGTCCGCTCCGATGGCCAAACCGTACTTTATCATACCTGAACTTACCATTCCCATGCACATCTGAATCGCAACCGTACCGGCCTTGCAAGCAAATTCTGTGTCCGCGGCTGTCATAACCGGTGTTGCTTCGACAGCCTCCGCTACTACAGTAGCTGTCGGTTTGACAGCATACGGATGCGATTCTGAACCTACAAAAACAGCCCCTATATCTACAGGGTTTATGCCTGCGTGTCTCACTGCATTGCGCGCAGCTTCAACCGATATGGTAGCCGTGTCTTCATCTGTGCCAGGCAACGATTTCTCGCTTATCCCAAGCCCGCTTTTTATTGCGTTAGGATCACGATTCCAGACGCGCGCTATGTCTTCTACCTTTATTCTGAACCTAGGTACGTAAACGCCGTACCCTACAATACCAACCATAAGTCGTGTTTGGCCGCAAACAATATATAACTAACGTGTACCAAGACGCTTTCTGTCCAAGCTCCGGAAGGGCTTTCGAAGGCATTTTCATGGATTTATAAAACAAAATCAAAAAAGGAAAGGGTGGTTGGTAACTAGGCTCATATCTTCGGTATGCGTCAGTCTTGGTAAACTGAAACGGGCGCACCGTAAACTGAAGCATACCGACATTGAGAAAATCGAACAGGTTTCAAAGGTTTCCAATAGAAACCTTTGCGCGACACAGAAAACCATCGGGTTTTCGTGCACGACACAGGAAAAGTTTGCTTTTCCGTGCGCGAAAAGCAGGCGCTTTTCGCTGAAAACTTCGGTTTTTCGTTGAAACGCATAGTGTTTTCGCTGTCTCAAATAGTTTGCTTTACCAAACTATTCAGCATACGGTATGCTTCTAGCTGCAAAGGGCTCGTAGTATAACGGCAGTACGCTGCCTCGACACGGCAGAGAAAAGAGTTCAATTCTCTTCGGGCCCAATCTGACTGTATAAATTTTCAAAGATCCATTAAACACAGTACTAATACACATTATTCATTGGTTTTTTTCTCTGTTTCTGATAGGCCTCTAATGTCTCACGAATTTTTGCTACTCGCACGGGACCCAAATGACGTATCTGTAACAATTCCTCATCGGTCTTTATTTTTAGATCGTCTATAGTTTCAACTCCAGACCTTCTCAAAGCATATTCTATTTGTGTTGGCAATCTTAAATTTTTAATATTGGCAGTGTCAGACGATGTAGAAGCCAATTGAACTTTTCCTTGAATCAATCCCAGCATAGTTTTTCCTATATAGACGGGATAGCCAGCCGGGCTGCGAATTCCAATCAACTCCTCAGCAGTTTTAGCTCTTAACTCATCTATGGTATTAATTCCTGCACGCTCTAGACGCAGTGTCAACGACCTAGGAAAACCTAAACTTTTTATTGATCGCTCTGCCGAAAGTGCGTCTTGTTCTAGACGCTCCCTGACCTCGCTTATGTATTTCAAATCAAAGCCTTTTGGTGTAGAACCTCGTTCTATCGAAGATTCAAACTCTCTAAGGTATAGCATGTCCATCTGTCCTGATACATTGCGTAAACGTAAATTATGATACGCTCTGTCCAAAGCTGGTCGATAATGTACTATACCAGAGTCCTGTCTAATCTCGTCTTCTGTTCTGCCACTGGCGGCCGATAATAAAACCTTTTTTTGCTTTTCTGTCAGCCGATATACATTTTTGGTCTGAAGAATCGCCCGCGTGGGAATACTGCCCAGAAGGTTCTTATACCTTCTTTGGAAATCTTCAACATCTACTGTACCATTCTCTCTTATGGAACGAGTAAAATATGGGTGATTAACTAGCGGTCCGGTGATTAGCCTCCGACAATAAAGTTCTAAATTTTGGTTTTCGAGCCTTGCCATAAAATTACCTAGCTTATCCAACTTCCCTGTAACTATGCTTCCTTCTGATAATATCAATGATTTCTATCTCACTGGCATGTGAATGCAAAACATACAAAACTCTGTATTTCCCGACATGCACAGACCAGTAAGGGTTGCCCACCAATTTCTTTCCCACGGGGTATTCTTTCAACTGTTGTATTTTCTTCCAGATCTGCGCTCTGTCCGAATTATCCCTGATCTTAGAAAAAGATCTGTCAAACTGTTCCTTGAAAATAAGCTTAAACATGTCAGCCCTTCAGTTCGGGGTGCCTTTTAAGAAATTCTCCTTCCGTAATTGAAGATCCGCGTCTGGCCTTTTCCAGCCTTCTTAGTTCGGTTGCACTTAGCCGCTCTGTTTCTACGATAGTATTAAAAATGTCGGCCTTTTTCTTCAGATCTTCATATTCTCGTCTGGGTATGGTAATAGTCTCTGCCATACGATATATTATGCGTTGGATATATAAAAAACGGCATTTTATAAAGTTTTGTCGCCTGCATCTCCCGGTCATCTTTCAAAAGCGGTTCACTTCGGGCCCATACGACCGTGTTAGAACGTAAACCTTAAATCCATTCTCACTGACGTTCCCAAAAGTCATCGTAGAGGAATAACCTTGAGCCCGTTCACTTTCCGGAAATCCTTCACATTGTCTGTGAGCACTGGGATTTTTAGGACCATGGCCTGCTGCGCGATAATTGCATCGTTGATTCTGACCGGTTTGGTCGCAGCCAGATGGATGGCACTCCTTGCAAGTCGGTCTTCCAACGGGAAATACGAAACGTCGGCAGAATCGAGAATCCTCTGAACACGCGCCAAGGACTCGGCTTTCCCCAACATCCTGCTCAGTTGATGGAAAACTTCAGACACAATGATGATGTTGGTCGCTATCCCTTCGGTCCTTAGCTCCTCTATCTTCCCTTTCGCGGCTTGGTGCTCTGGAGTCGCCTGGATGTTCAGAAAGATCCATACATTAGAGTCGACAAGAATCAAGCGCTACCACATCTCGTCTTCCATCCGATCGAGATTCAAGCCCTTAAGCTTGCGAGGCTCGACCTTCGCGGGATGTGCTATTAGCCATGTCAAGGTGTCTCTTTCCCTGCTATCCACGCCTCTACGCAAGGGCTGAATGACAAGCGAACCCTTGTTTAGCCTAACTTTCAAAGGAGTCCGTGGTGCCAATCTCATCGCCTTCCGCGCTTCTTTTGGTATGGTCACCCTCCACTTTTCGTCGATTGTTGCAATCGGCATAGAATCACGTAAATATCTTTGGCAGCTCAACTATTTAAGATTTGACCCACAAAGGGTGGGTCAAAAGATAACCGACCCCAAAGGAGAGTATTGTACCCTAGGGCAGAGAGACTTCGGGCCCACTGAACTACTGTTTAAAGGTATTGATTCATATTTTACGAAAATACATTTTGCTGCAAAAAGCACATTACAGTTGATTTGTAGAATAAATTTAAAGATAGATGAGTCTCAATGGTTGGTTAGGGTCCATAAACCTTCTTTATTAATAAACTTGTGCCTGAGATCTGCAAAAATAGTTTCTCTATCTTCGGGTGTGTCGTTTTGGTATAAACAATTTCGGCTTTTACGGCCGTAACGGTTATTTAAGTAAGAAAGTAAAATAATCTTACTAGGTGATACATCCATGAAAGAGAAAGAGGTGCAGATAACAACAACGTCCCCAAAGGGCCAGGTTGTTATTCCACAAGAAATCAGACAACAAATGAAGATACAGTCTGGGACTAAATTTGCAGTCTACGGCAGGGGTGATACCATAATCTTCAAGAAGGTAGAACTGCCGACTGTGAAGGATTTTGAAAAACTTGCCAAATTTGGAAGAGCTTTCGCCAAAAAGAAAAAAATAACAGAGAAAGACGTGCTAGAGAATGACTAGGATAGTCGTAGATACAAACATAATTATCTCTTCTATATTCTGGAGAGGACATCCGTACGAAGTTGTTATAGGAGGGCTTCTAAGGGGGTATCAATTGGTAACCTCAGCCGTTATTTTAGACGAAACAGTCGATAAACTAAGGAATAAATTTCATTTTCCGGAAGAAGGCATTCAACAACTGGTCGATATTTTACTTACGCACTCTCATTTAATCGAACCTGCCAGTAAGTTTGATGTGGTTAGAGATAAGAATGACAATAAGATTATTGAGTGCGCTTTCGATGGAAAGGCGGATTACATAGTCACAGGAGACCTCGATTTGTTATCCTTGAAGGAGTTCAGAGGGATAAAAATAATAACTGCTAAAGAGTTTTTGGACGAAATAAGTAAAACGTAATCTCTCATCCAACTTTCAAAAGCGGTTCACTTCGGGCCCATTAAAATTAGATAGCTTTGATTTTATTTCACTATTTCAATCTCATTTATTTCTAACCTCGACCACCCCTCGCCATTCACATGGCTGTTTATCCTAAGCCTCCACGTGTCGGTCTTGTCGAGGCTTAGTATGCTGTGCGCAGTTTTAGTGTCGTTGGTAAGGTCTAATTTGACTCCAGAACTGTCCTCAAATATAATGCCTTTGCCCGTATTCTCAACAATGAACCAGTCAAACTTGAAATGTTCCCGTGTATTGCCTTGCATAATGTTATGCCTTGTTCCTAAGCATCTTATGCCGTATTTTGTCCCCCTGGAATCCACTAGGTAAATGCAAATTTCGGAGAAATGGTATGCCTCGGTCGTCAGACATTTCGCCCCATAATAATTGATGTTTTCCCCGCATCCTGCGTTCACAGTGCTCATGTTATATAACTGCCCCTCGAAATTGCCCGTGACTTTTATCTTAATCTTTTGATTCATATCCACGTCAAGTAGCTTACTCCTTGGTAACGAGTAGCTGGACGCATAGAATCCTTTGTCGGTGAATTGTATGCCTGCATTGCCTGATGTTGGATATTGAAGTGTGCTTAGTTTGCCGATTTCAAAAGGATGCCCAGCCCACGTGACTTCTTTGGTTTCTGCTTGGGTTCCTGTTTGGACAAGGCCTAACACTTCTTTTGCGATATTTTGGGGCTGTGAAGATAAAATTAGTGCCGCTCCTGTTACAATAACAGTTGTGATAATCAATACCGAAGATGTGTATTTTACCATTAAATTATTATAATGAGTTTTTGAATATATGGATCTTAAACTGGGTCGTTGACAAAAGCCAGAAAAGCATTATACCATGTGGTTGCCGCCGCCCAGAAGGTAATCCAAGAATATACGGAACAGTATTCCAAAACTGGTCACGAAAAAGTAACGCTTTCCCGATGTTTTTTCCTTTTCCACAGGAATATCGCAGGTATCAGGAAAATGAGCCCGAAAAACGGTGTATGGGTAATTCCTCCATGGCTGAAGATCAGCGGTACGGATTCGCCGTACAGCCTGCCGAGGATCCAGTTGATAGGTATGTCTATGTCCGGCAGCAGGCCTGCAATTCCGGCTATCAGGACAGTGTGCATGGTAAAATACTTTTATGCTTTGCCGCATAATCCCTGTAAAGATCGACCAGAATTATAGCCGGCAAAACATGCGTAACTGCCTGTGGCATAGATATACCTATTATTTGCGGATTAAAATACCGTTAACCGGATGTACATCTATGATATTAATAGGCCATCGTAAGAAAATAGAAAGGCTCCTGTCGTCCAGTCCGGTCAGCGGTCGACTGACGCAACAATAAACTGACACACACAGTGTATGTGTCTAGTTGCCATTGCGTTCGTTATCAACCGATAGGACATTGGCCTTTCACGCCGAAGACCTGGGTTCAAATCCCAGCAGGAGCAAAACAATTTCAGATGCCGGAAGTGATGTTATGGATTACGATGTTATTGTCGTAGGCGGCGGGCCTGCCGGCTCGTCGTGTGCGATTTATCTTGGCCGGAACAGCGTTAAAACGCTTCTTGTGGACAAAGCGTTGTTTCCCCGGGACAAGCCCTGCGGCGACGCGGTAACGGGCAGATCGTTAGGCATTTTGAAAGAGCTTGGAATAGAAAACAAGATAGAAGAAGTCCAGAACCAGAAGATAGACGGCTTTGTTGCTTCGTCGCCCGCGGGGCAGAGATCAAAATCAAGACAGGAACCGGGGAAGGATACGGCTGCAAACGGCAGCTTTTCGATGACGCAATCTTCCAGGCGGCAAAAAACATTGTAGATACTATTGAGAATTTTACTGTAACCGACATTATCATAGACGACGCCAAGGTATCCGGTATAAAAGGTGTCGGAAAGGATGGTGTAGAAAAGGAATTCAGGTCCAAAATTGTTGTGGGCGCCGACGGTGCTACTTCTATTGTGGCAAGAAAACTGGGCCTGAATAATTTCGATACCGACAGATGTTACGTTGGGATTAAAGCCTATTATGAAAACGTTAAGCTGACAGACCCTAACAGTCTGGAGGCCCATTTTGTAGAAAATGCCCTTCCTGGTTATTTTTGGATATTCCCGGTGGGAAACAATGTTTCAAACGTGGGGCTTGGGATCATAGCCGAGGAGGTTCCGAAAAGAAAAATAAATCTAAAAAATCTGATGGACGATATAATAAAAAATTCCCACCTTTCTCATAAATTCATCGAAGCCAAGCAGATTTCGGAAATTAGGGGCTGGAACCTTCCCACAGGCGCGCAGAAAAGAAAACGCGCGGGTGACGGCTTCCTGCTAGTCGGCGACGCCGCTTCGCTTATAGACCCGTTCACGGGCGAAGGAATAGGAAACGCCCTGTTAAGCGGAAAATTCGCCTTCGAGGTTATCCTTGAATCGCTGAAAAAGAACGACTTCTCCTACGAAACGCTGAAAGATTACGAAAACAAAATAAACGAACGGCTGAACAAGGGATTCGCGGCAGGATACACCATTGTCAGGCTTGCAAGAAACAAACATATATTCAGGGGCTTAATGGATGAGTTTATTAACCACAAGGAATATCTTGTCAAAGTCCTCACGGCCTTCACAAACTCCGAAAAACCCGGGAAGATACCCGTGATGCTTTATGTGAAAATAGTGATAAGGGCGCTAATTAACATGATAACCAGGCCAAAATTGAATGTTAAATAGAAAAACTACTTAAATTGCTTTCAAATTAACAATTAAATAAGGCTGACAAAAATAATATACATGCAAATTTATACACGCGTTTTTCCAATTAATTATAGTTCGCAAATACCAGATTGTTGATAAGGGATTACATGGAACAAAACACCAGAGATGTATATGGTAGATTCATGAAAAGTTCTGTCCCTTGGAACAAAGGTAAAGCTGGTATTTACTCTTACCGCACATTAGAAGATAGTATAAAGAAGCGCATACTAGGTGCATAAAATGGTAATTTTTGATGAATTTGGACCTGAAAAGATTTTAGAAGTCTATGATCCGAAAACTGGTATGCATGGGTTTACAGTATTGGACAACACGGCGCTAGGTCCGGCAAAAGGCGGCATAAGGATGACGCCAAGCGTTACCGTCGAAGAGGTTGCAAAATTAGCCCGCACAATGACATGGAAATGCGCGCTCGCTTCGCTTCCTTTTGGGGGCGGCAAATCCGGCATAGTAGCCGACCCGAAAAGAATTTCTTCGGAACAGAAAATGGCAATAATCCGCTCCTTCGCAATCGCGATAAAACCCGTTTGCCCGAGCAGATACATAGCCGCACCGGATATAAACACATCTGAAAAGGAGATTGAAGAGTTTGTACGCGCCAACGGTTCTTTACGCTCCGCTACCGGAAAACCTTCAAACTTGTGCGTCGCGCCCGGCGTAAAATGCGGGATACCGCACGAATACGGTTCTACCGGCTTCGGTGTGGCGCATGCCACGGCGATAGCTGCGCGCCATATAAAATTACATTTGAAAAACGCAACTGTTGCAATCGAGGGCTACGGAAACGTGGGCGCATTCGCAGCTGAACACCTGTCAAAAATTGGTGCAAAAATCGTCGCGGTCAGCGACAGCAAAGGCTGTATTTACAACAAAAACGGCCTGAACATAGCCTCATTATCAAAAACAAAACAGGAAACAGGTTCCGTAATAAATTACAAACCAGGGGAATTTATAAAGAATGAAAAATTGTTCGAGCTTGATGTGGATATCATAATACCTTCCGCAGTGCCGGATGTAATAAATAAAAACAACGTTGAAAAAATAAAATCAAAAATAGTTGTAGAGGCTGCGAACATACCAACGACCCCGGAAATGGAAGAAATCATGCACCAAAAAGGAATTCTGGTTGTGCCCGACTTTGTCGCGAACGCCGGAGGCGTGATCTCGTCTTACGCCGAACATAAAGGCGAAAATCCTGCCCGAATGTTCCAGATGGTGGAGAAAAGGATAAACAAAAACACGAAACTTGTTCTCGACGAAGCTAAAAAGAAAAAAACCAAGCCCCGCGACGCCGCTATGGAAATAGCGGTGCAGCGCGTGAAAAAAGCCATGGAAAAGAAGGCGGACAACAGCGCATAAACGCAACCCGTAGTGTACGGTATTTTTATATCCTCCTTTCCATGTCTATGCATGGTTATTTCTTCACTCATGTTGGAAGACGCGAAGCCCGCTGACCTCCTTTCAGAAGACGTAGCGGTTTCGTTGCGTTCACTCCAAACTCTTCTGGAAGATCTGGAAGAGGAGGAAAAAGAAAATCCTAACAAAAAAAATTACGCCGGTATTGAAGGTATAAAAAAATTATTCTACGACGACGAGGATATTTACGAAGAGGACGATGACGAAGAAGAGGAATATCCGGTGCCAGAACATCAAGACGCTGAAAAATTGCGCGAAGCCGCAAAAGCTGCTCCGAAAAAAGACCGTATAGAAGACGAAGGTCTGAATGGGATGCAAAAAATAAATTATGAAAAAGTTTCAGCAACGCAAAAAATAGCCGCGGCCGTCCATCACAACAATACCAATTACCCCACGGATCGGTCATTCCAAAGCATAGTGATAGAAAGCGGGTCGCATACTAATGTTTACAACTCGCTTTTGAATGTAGCAGTGGCGCACGGTCTGGAAGTCGAAGTCAAGACGTATGAGAAGTGGGGAGGCGGAGGGCATTACATCGAATCGATCAACGGCGTTAGGAACGGTGACAACGGCTATTTTTGGGAATACATAGTCAACGGGAAAATACCAGACGTGTCCGTGGATAAATACCAGCTGCACAGCGGCGATTTGATTGAATGGCGTTTGTTGAAAAAGGCTGGGATAAAATGCTGAAATGTGCCAAGCCGCGCTAACCAACGGTACGTTTAGTCGGTAAATGTGTCCTGCATTCCTGTGTATGTTTGCCGACCCTTCCCCCTCCTGCTGCACTGCCTATACCCGCCTGCTGGAACTTTCACGAAGGCATAAATAGAAAGGAGCATATTTAAATTTATCTGGCATTTAAGGCGGTTTTATGAATAAACCAATCGAAACCATCCTGTTCGGCGGCAAAATAGTGCGCAAAGATGACAAGCGCATAGAGGCGTACGGGAACATCGACGAGTTGGATTCTTTTCTAGGGCTGGCATACTCCAAAGCAACGGACGACGGGATAAAGAAAATTTTGCTCGCCTTGCAGAGGGACATGTACGTTATCGGCTCTGATCTCGCATCCACAAACGAACAAAGGAAAAACCCTGTTGTTAAAATTTTGTCGCAAGAGCGACTGGACTGGATAACCAAAACAAACGAGGATATTTTTTCGTCGCTGCCACCTTTACACAAGTTTATTTTACAGGGCGGTTCTGAATTGGGGGCTTTGTTGCAGGTTTGCCGCACGGTATGCAGAAGGGCGGAAAGAAGGATAATTGAATTATCGAAGGAAGAAGAGGTAAATCCGGTTTTAATGTATTACATGAACAAGCTTTCAAAGTTGCTGTTTAATCTTGCCCGCCTTGCGAACAAAAACACCGGTGTAAGCGAAGTCGAAATGGACTAATCATAAATTCGGATGTTAAAATGGAAACTAATAAAAAATCTATTTCGGATTATTACGACAAAAGCCAGTTTTTTTACAACCTGTTTTGGCCGAAAAGCGGGATGCATTACGGATTATGGAATAAAGGAACGAAAAACTTAAAGGAGGCCGTGGAAAATCAAAATAAAGTAGTATGTGATGTTTTGGATTTGCAAAAAACTGACAGGGTTCTAGATGCAGGCTGTGGTATAGGAGCAGTAAGCGAATTTGCGGTAAAAAACTACGGCTGTGATGTTGTCGGAATAACGCTGTCCAAAGTCCAATTATCACAGGCGAATAAAAGACTTCTTAATACATCGCTCAAAAGAAAATTAAAATTCCTAATAATGGATTACACAGATACAGGATTTGAAAGGGGATCTTTTTCAAAAATATTAGCAATAGAAAGTATTTGTCACGCAGATAAAAAAATAGATTTTATTAAAGAAGCTTTCCGCTTGTTAAAACCCGGGGGCAAGATAGCCGTTAGCGATGCATTCATAAAGCGTTCAAAGTTGAATCTAGAAGAGGAAGAATTATATAAAAAGTTTTTACATGCCCTTGCGTTGCCCAACATCGCCAATAAGAATAATTTTGAAAATGAAATGAAAAAAACCGGTTTTAAAAAAATAAAATTCTATGACAAGTTAGAAGAGGTAAGGAGAAGTAGCGATCTAATGCACAAGTATGCGTCCCGTTCACTTCCTTTCATAACCGTGCTAAGAAGGTTGAAAATTGTGCCCGAAGTGCTTTACCAAAACAATGTTGCTGGCGTCGTGCAAAAGTTATTGGCCGACAAGGGTGTTTTCGTTTATGGGATTTTCACCGGGGAAAAATGATTCAGATAGAATTTATCTCCTGCTGCAATTTTTCAAAATTTCGACACCCTGGCCGAATACAAAACCCTCACTTCCAAAACCGCAATAAGCAAGTTCTTTTCATGCGCTTCTTACTGAATTGCTATCAGGAACGAAACCGTTGTCTCCCAAATTATGCGCAATCCCCCAACGAATAAGATCGTATAACCCTTACCCCTCCAGAATGATTTGTAAGGCACGTCGGTAGTTAAAAGGTTACAAATTTAAGGTCTGGTTAACCGTGGTAAAGTTCCGCTTCCAAGCCCAAATAATCGTGTTGCTGTAGGAATCTCCTGATTCTCTCGTCCGCCCATTCCGGGAAAAAATAATTGTTCAGCGATTGCAAGGATGCTATAATGCCTTTTATATCGTTTCTCCTTTGGACGCACGTATGCCGTATATTTTGAACAGCCTCGTCGTAGCCGACCATTATGGCTTTTCGCATGGAATATATTTTTCGTTTATCTCTGTAAGAAATGGATCCGTTCGAATTCATAAGCGGATTTTGGAAGAAGCCTTCCTCGAAAGCTTTCTCGAAGTCAAGATGCCTAACATCCTTGCCGTCTAGGATTAGGTTGCTCTTTCGCCTGTCGTTTAATCCTATAAATTCTGCAACAGCCGCCGCTCGGCCGTAATTTCTTGCAATTTCATCGTCGTCCAAAAATTTATAATCAAATCGTTGCCCGGGTATTTCCTCCACTATCACCAACTGCCCCCTATTGTACGCGGTATAAGCTATCGGCCTCGCAACCAGATTGTGAAGCGCCATCGCGTGTGCTTCCATTGGCGCTGGTTCAAGGTCTTCTTTTACATAGAGCTTTCTAAGGCGTCCGTCAACGTTAGCGGACAAAATTACGAACCTATCCGTTTTCACGGTCCTGTCTATAACTTCAACCTTTTGCGCAGAATACATTATAGTCAGGGCGAGGCCGATATTCACGTCACTGGCTGCAAACTGGGATACATCGCCAAAATATGCGAAACGCAAAGGAAGCACAGAAATGTCCGGCCTGTCTATTCCGTGTTTCCATCTGCTCATCCGCATGACCTCAATTTTTAACCGTATCCGCCAGTCTATGACCGGCGGTATTAAAATAAGTTGGGCATCACTTCCAGATAAAACCTGATGGTTTTCTAATGAATCGAAGTAGGTTTGCCTGCGCTGTTTATTTATTTCGTAGAACAAGAAATAATCTGTTACCTATCCACTGGTCACAGACCTGTGGAATACCATATAAAACACGCGGGGGTACCGAAGCGGTCTAACGGGATGGGCTTAGGGCGGAGTTAGAAGCAGGTGCGTAACAGTTAGAAGCATACCGATACAGCATACGGTATGCTTCAGTTTACGAAACACCTGCTTCGGTCGGCAGCTACCCATTGGCTTAGTGCCTTCGTCGGTTCGAAAACTAGCCGTACGGCAATTAGACTCATACCATGTATGAGTCAGTCGGCCGATGTATGGCAGTCGAGTCTCCGACCTCCCGCATATAACATACGGCATGTGTTCTCATCGACGGTATCTTTAAATCGTTTTCCCGTCTCTTAGGAGTAATATAACATGCCACAGGATTACCGAAGAATACTCTGGGAAGCGAATGCGGACACTGTAGTCAAACTGACGCGCCAATTTGACAAAGGGTTAAGAATCGCAGATGTTGGTATCGGAACAGGGTACGGCACTGTCCAAACTTTAGAAAATATGGCAGCCGCCGGAATGGACATTGCATGCGTTACGGTTTTTGAACCGGCCGCCGAGCTTGTAAAAGCAGCAAGACGGCGTCTTGATAGGCCAAACTATCATGGAAAAATTAATTTTGCCGGCGCACCTGATGCACAATGGCATGAGTTTGTCAGACCTTCCTCACACCACATGGTGAGTTACGTGGCTTCGATGCACATGGGAGACAACCCATACAAATCCCCGCGCATAGCTTACGAAATGTTGCTGCCTGGAGGATTTGTAATTTCTGCGGATTACCACGACCGATATGCTATAGAGGTTTACATGGAAGAATTCCGCAAAGCCGGGTTTCTGTTAGATACCGCAGAAATAATTGAAGCTGTAAAGGAAAATCCGAAGCAACTATTGCCACAAAGCAGATTCCTTATGTTGTTAGTCGGGCAAAAGCCGTCATGATTAACTGTTGCCGACCAAATTCCAATCCACCAATTCTTTTAAATTAACCGACTAACTCATTAGAAGAAGCTATGGCCAATGTAGCGTAACTTGGCAGCGCGCAGGACTGTGGATCCTGAAGACCGGGTTCAAATCCCGGCCTTGGCCCTATTTTTATATCTATAGAAATAATGCTAATAAGTGAATTCTGATGGATAGTATTGGAAGGCTTAAACAACTTTTAGAGAAGGGTGTTAGAGTCAATGAAGGGTTGCCAAGACGAGGTTCGTATATTGCTGACTCCCGTGAATTATTGGGGATTTTTCCGGACGGAACCCGAGAATATGCAACTAGCATAAGTAAGGTTGACAATACACATAAACCCGAAAGCTTGTATTCAAGAATGTTAGGAATCTTACAGGAAGAGGGCATTGATCCGAAGCGATATGACATCCTCCCGCGACTAAAGTCGCGGGTTTCCTTAGGCGAATGTCACGTTGTGATGTTCTACCTGACCCTCAACGTAACGGATCTGCGTATGCACGTCCGTTAGACCTGTCGTC
>JACPZZ010000010.1 GCA_016195275.1 Candidatus Aenigmatarchaeota archaeon
GGATTCAAGCTTGGCAGGAAGCTGAAGGTCACCCCGTTCGGGGAAATTTCAATCAAGAAACACCGTGAGATAGAAGGCAAGGTAAAAACCCTAACCTTGAAGAAAGAATCTTCAGGTAAATGGTTCGCTACGTTCTGCGTTGAGCAGGAAAGAAAAGAATCAAGAATAAACAACGGAAAGAAGGTTGGAATAGATTTAGGCCTTATGAAATTTGCTGTTCTTTCAGATGGAAAGGTCATAAAGAACCCAAAACATCTGGAACAACATGAAGAAAAACTTGCTCAATCACAAAGACAACTATCAAAGAAAAAGAAAGGGAGCAACAACAGAAGGAAAGCAAAGTCCAAAGCCGCAAGACTCCACGAAAAAGTATCAAATGCAAGGGCTGATTTCCTTCACAAAACGTCAACGTCATTAGTCAATGATTATTCCCTGATAGCGCTTGAAAAGCTTGCCTCTCAAGAAATGTCAGAACAGAACTTTGGCAAGCAAATCAACGATGCTGGATGGAATACGTTTGCGAATATGATCAGCTACAAGGCTGAAAGTGCTGGTTGCAAAATTGTATTCGTAGACCCGAAAAACACAACAAAGATGTGTAGTGATTGTGGAGAACTCGTGGAAAAAGAATTGTCGGAAAGAGTCCACAATTGTCCGTCTTGTGGTCTGTCAATTGACCGAGACCTGAATGCTGCACGAAATATACTCATTAGAGCTACCGTCGGGCAGACGGGAAGTAACGCTTGTGGAGATGTAACAACAGTTCCGTCATTGAAGCAAGAAGCCCACATCCTTTAGGGGTGGGGGTATGTCACTGGGAAACGCAACTAAGATAATATCTAACACTTTCTACCTGTTTCTTGACTGGCTAGCCCTGACGTTTGGCGGATACCTGTTCTGGATAATCATAGGCAAATCTCTTTCCCCTGCTGAGATCGGCAGATTTTCCACAATTTTCAGCGTTTCCATGTTTTTAGTCGGTTTTGTTGGGCTAGGCATAAATGCGGCCATGATGAAACTGTTCCCCTATTACGAAAAGAAAAATGAGAGAACCAGAATAGCGGGCACATTCTGGTGGTCTGTAAAGACAACGGTCGTTTCTTCTCTTGTTTTTGGTGGTGTGTTATGGTTGTCAAGCCCAATAATATCATCTGTGATTAGTATAACAAGATACGACGTTTTTCTAATTTTTTTAATAATATTTGCAACCAATCTTGTTTACATAACCAATAGCTATCTTTACGGCCTTCAAAGAATCAAACTGATTTTTACAACAGACTTGGTGTTCTCTTTCTCCAAAATCGCGGCCACATTTCCGCTGGTGGTTCTCGGCCTCGGCTATCTAGGTCCTATATATGGACTCCTGTTCTCTTCATTCGTTATTCTGGCCTCAAGATACAAAACACTGCCAAGAGGCGGGGGTCCGGTGGAAAAGAAAGAAATATGGTTTTATTCTCTGCCTATTTTGGTTAGCACCGCGGGAACGGTGTTTGTCAACCAGGGAAGCATATTGATTCTTAGTATAATTTCGTCCACAGTTTCGGTGGGATTGTTTTCCCTGATGTTTTTCCTAACTTCACCGGTTAAGATGATACCACAGCTGATATCCTCAGGCACATTCCCACTGACGTCACAGCAATCGGAAAAATACGAGAAAGACTCCATGAACAGAATTTTTTATTACGGGATCAGATACTCATTCTTATTTTCGGTGCCGGTACTTGTCATACTTACAGCCTTCCCGGAAGAGATAATACTGCTTTTTTCTTCCGAACAATTCGTGCAGGTTGCCGGGATAGCGCCGATACTCGCAGCAGCTTATCTGTTGGTCGGCATGTCGACCGTTTTAATCAATACACTGTACGCCACCGGCAGAGTGAACGAAACGAGAAATTCAACATTGATCGGCGGCTTTGTTAATCTGGTCTTTTCTTTGACGCTAATACCATTATACGGGCTCTACGGTGCGGCGTTCGCGTTTTTAGCGTCCGGGTTTTCTATGGCAATCTACAGCGGTGCTAAGGTGAAGAAAAAACTCAGCCTGATATTTCCGTTAAGAGATATTTTTAGAATAACCTTTGCCGCGGTTGCGCTTTATTTTTTTGTTGTTTATTCGTCAAGCCTTACAGATATCTGGCTAATAACATCCTTGTTAGGACTGCTTGTTTATTTTATTATTCTTCTGGAATCAAGATTTTTCAAGGAAACCGATATTAGAATGATAAGCTACATAAAATCAAAATTTCCAAAATTATTGCAGCCCATTTTCGACCGCATATTGAATTTGATTTCTCGTTTTTCTGATTAAGCTTATAAGCGTTGATCGATAGTGATGTATTATGCAAAATATTTGGGCTGATAAGAACGTGCTTATACTCGGTGTTACTGGTTTCGTAGGGTCGTGGCTGGCCGAGACGTTATCCTCTGAAAAATTCGGTTCAAACGTTTTTGGTATGGTCCGGAGACAGTCGGTTCCCAGCAGAAAAAACATATCCCACATCATGGACAAGCTCAGGCTGGTTTCTGGCGATTTGAATGATATGTCTTCTATCGTTGATGCGCTTAAGAAAAACCAGATAGATATAATTTTTCATCTGGCGGCCCAGAGTTATGTGACACGAAGCTTTGAGTCGCCCACGGATACTTATTACACTAATGTCATAGGTACGGCGAATGTTTTGGAGGCGGCCCGGCATTATGACAGACTCGAAAAAATCCATTTTTCCGGAAGCTCGGAAGAGTACGGTCTTGTAATCAAAGACGATACCCACTATAAAGAACTTTTGAAGAAAGGTGTTATTGTGTCGCCTACTCCGTTGATGGATGAGAATGGAAAGGCAATATCAGAATTACCTGTCAAGGAAACCAATTATTTGCGACCGATGTCGCCTTATGCAGTTTCTAAAGTGGCGGGCGATTACATGTGTTTCTGCCACCACAAAGCTTACGGAATACCTGTTGTGCGCACAAGAGCGTTTAATCACGAAGGACCGAAAAGGGGCGAGGAATTCGTAACGTCCGTAATCGCCAAGCAGGTGGCCGAGGGCAGGAAGTTTGGGAAGAAAGCGCTTACAATAGGCAACCCTGACCCGATACGGGATTATTCAGACGTTAGGGATGTAATCATAGGTTATATGCTGGCTGTGGAAAAAGGCAAAAACGGGGAGGTTTACAACTTTTGTTCTGGCAAAGGATGGAGAATCGGCGACGTAGCGCAGATGGCGATAAAGATGGCAGGCCTGGAAGGGAAAATGAAAGTCGAAATCGATAAATCACGTTTCAGAAAGGCCGAAGTGGAAATTCTTATCGGAGATTGCTCCAAGTCAAAAAAAGAACTGGGCTGGGAGCCTAAGATAAATTTCGAGCAGACCATAAAGGACCAGATACAATACTGGGAAAAACACGTTTGAAGCATAGCCTTTGTGGAAGAACAGGCCGGAATAAAAATTTCAGACATTGCCAAGATTCAAGAAAAAATTCGTGGGAGTATGTTCCGGCCTTTTACCAGCCATGTCAGAGGATGCGCGTAAAACGGGCTTTGGATAAAATTCATCGTGAATTTCCCTTTCAAAAACAATTTTCTTGCCTCATATACGTCTTCAGTTTCGACTTTTACGGTTGCGCGGCCCAGCTCAGACAAAAAATGCGCGTCACTCCCGCAGATGACGGGTTTCTTGCTTATACGTGCAAGCTCCAAAGCGGCCTCGTTTTTCGTAAGCGATGTGCGGGAATTAAAAGCTTCTACCATATCCACGGCGCGGACCAAAGATCCAGGATTCTTGTGCGCGCGGAACGGGTGGGGCAAGACGGAAATTGCGCCCTGCGACCTTATCTCGTCGCAGGCTTCCAAAAAGTCGCGCGATTTTACAGCGTCTTCCAGAAACAAACCTATCAGGTGGCCTTTGTTTGTCGATATTTCCTCCCCCCTGATTATTTTTATCAGATTATCAAATTGCCTGAAAGAAGAAAAATTATTGTGGTCGGTTATTGCAACGCAATCCACACTGTTGGAAATTTCCTTTTTTGATACGCTCTTAGGATCCGTATTGCAGTCGGCAGAATATTTTGTGTGAATATGTAAATCGATTTTAATGTTGATCACCGAAAATCAATACTTGAAAACAAATCCTGAAACAAGCAGGAAAGCCACGAAGCACAACACCATTTGGAAGCCGATTATTATCGAACTTATCTGCCATTCTTTGAAGTTCCCGGCTTTCATAACCATGTGGGTAAGCGAATAGGATTTTTCATATTTTGGTTTCAGCACGCCGTTCTTTCCAAGCACGCCGTAATTTTCTGCGGACATCCCAGAACGCAGTTTTAACAGAAGTTCTATTATCCACGGGGCGAATATGTAAATCGCGAACTTCTCCATGTTTCCTATTATGGCCACCACGGCTATTGTCGCGCCCAGAGCGTATACAAAACTGTCACCCGGCATTATGCGCGCCGGGTACCAGTTGTAAAAAAGAAACGCCAGAACGGCCGCGGCCATTGTGAAAGCGATCGAAGCTGCCGCAATTTCTCCATTAGCATAGCCGAAAATGCCCATGGACATTAAAGTCACGAAGCCCATGCCCGCTTCCAGGCCGTTGAAGCCTGCGAGCATGTTTACCGCGTTGGACGCCCCTACAATACCAGCCGGCACCAACAACAAAGGATACAGTATTCCGAAATCGATTACTCCCAGGAGCGGTATCGACATAGAGGAATCGCCGGCCATTATCGCCATCAAGGGTATTGCCGCCGGCAACGTCAACAGGGGTTTCTGCCACTGTTTCAACCCTGTACGCTTGTATTTTTCGAAACCTTTCCGGCCTTCGTTCCTGCGCTGCAAAGCTGTCATGTCGTCGAACATTCCGATGACCATTATCAACATTATCGTCGACATGCCCGCGAATATACCGGCCAGAAGATCGCGGGAAAACAGAAGCTCGGAAAAAACGAAAACATTCAACCAGATGAAAAGAAACATTCCTGCCAAAAAACCAGCTATTATTGCCGGGCCGCCCATTTCAGCTATTTTGGGCTTGTTCGTTTTCTGAAGGTCGGTGCCCACCATGCCTATGGATTCCAAAAATTTTATCAGCTTGGGCGTTACAAGAAACGATGCCAAAAAAGACACAACCGAAGCCAACAACACCGCCCAGACCATGCCATCAACCATAATTTACATAAAAGCGGAGCAGAAAGCCCACGAACTTCATTCGTGGGATGAATGCGAACATATAGGAACATCATATACCGCTCAATTTAAATATCCCTTCATTCACGACATCATCAGAGGAAAGTCTTGCTTCGGCATTATACTCCCTCTTAAATCCTTGGTAAGCAAGGTTGGAAACATTCCCTGTGATCGTTCATTGTTGCGGGAAAAGGATGTATTCCGATTGCACACAGACAGTGATGTGTGCAAAGGGAACACTGATATCCCTGAAGGGGCAACGCATGGAACGACAGCGACCTTCAAACTCGTCATATGATGGTTCTGCAAAAACCCGTCTTGATCGTGAGAAATGAAGACGGAAATACAGGGAAAAGTAGAACCCCATCAATTCATTGGTGGGAGTATGTCAGCTTGTATATCAATGTGGCGGGGTTCTCATAAACCAATGAAAACCTGCCGGATTTGCCAATGTAATCCACAAAATCCAGCGGCGTGGACGTGATAACGTTCGAACTACTAATGGAAAATTTGGCCACTACTATGTAGTTTATACCGTTTCTTTCCAGCAGAGGGATAACTTTTTCATCGTTCTGCGAAAACAATATGTCCGGCAATTCCTTCAGGTCGGTCCAGACAGAATTTATTTTTGGAGCATAGAATTGGCACGGCGCCCCCCAGAGATTTATGGTGTAAGACCCTTCGGGCATGTTATTGTCCATCCATTTGCACGCATCTATGTAATCCGGGCTGAACTGTTTAACGGTCTTCATCTGGTTCGCACGGTCCATAGAAGTGGAATAACCATGCAGCGCGAGAAAAGCGACGAGGAAAACCGCTACGGAGGCGAAGAGTTGCGTTTTTATTTTCTTTTCATGCTTTACGAGCAGTTTTTTCAACAGGTCGGCGAAATACAGGCCCGCAAGTATTATCAAAGGCAATACGCCCAGCAGCACAGCCCTTATCGAATCCTCGGTTCTTCCGTTGATCGTTTCGTAAACCAACAGGCCGTAAAGTAAAACGCCGCCTATTGAAAGAGACCTTATGCGGCGGTCTCTGCTGAGCAGTCCATATATCACACCTGCTGCAAAAAGCAGGAATATGGCTGTAGTGTAGCCGAACTGTATGTAATTCATCACGCCTATGTCTATCAGCGATAAATTGGTTCCAGATTGCTGTACGTAGCCGGAAAAGCTTCCCATGTCATGTTCAATATTTGCCGGCGCCTCGCCAAGGTAACATTTGTTGTCCGTGGGAATGCGGGGCTGGCAGATACCGCCGTAAGATAAAATCTGCCTTATGCTGGATGCCGAACCGACCAGAAGGGCAATTACGAAAATAACGGCAAATTGTTTTATATTCTTCTTTTCTGAACCGAAAGCGAACAGTATGATCATCAGCGGAAATACAAGAAGGCCGGTGAATTTTGAAAGCGCTACAAAACCGGCGGATGTGCCGGAAAGCAGAATGAATTTCCTTCCGTCCCCTCCGAGAAACCTGGAAAAACAATAAAGGAAAAATACGAAGAAAAACACAAGAGGCGCCTCGGAGTATACAAGGACGTTATAAGTTATCATGGAAGGCGTGGAATAATACAAAAAAGTTGCGATTAAACCGGCCTCTTTTGAATGCAGCCTTTTTGCAAGCAGGAACAGCAGAATACCGGTGAATAAAGAAAACAGGGGCGTTAAAAATTTCGTGATAAAATCAGCAGTACCGAAAACCATCATCACTCCTGCATAAACAAGGTGCGGCAGCGGAGGCCTGAAGTAAGCGCCGGAATAAATTTTTGTGCCCTCGAAATATTTCGGTATCTCCATGGTTTCCAGAATCCTTTTCGGCGTGCCGGCGTGGAAACCTTCGTCTCCGAAAGCTATTGGAGCGTTAAGCGTAACCGATTCGAAAAGGTAAAAGTAAAACAGGGCCATTGCAAGCGCCAGGAACCCGGCAACGGATTCTGGGGACAGTTTTATTTCCATTTCTTCTGCCATTTCAGAACACTTTTATAAATTTTTACATATTTTTTTGCGCTTTCCATCCAGTCAAAAACCTTTACAGACCCCGGCGCATTGGCCGCCAAGCGGCGCCTTAATTTTCTATCTGAAAGAACCTTTATAACGTTCTCTGCTATCGAGCCCGGGCTTTCCGGGGCCGATAAAAATCCGTTGTAACCGTGTTTCACTATTTCAGGCAGCGAGCCGACCGCTGATGCAACTACAGGGGTTCCACAGGAAAGCGATTCCGCAGCTGAAAACCCGAAACCTTCGGAAACGCTGGGAACAACACACACTTCAGCAGACCTTATTATTCCCGGAAGCTCGCCGACAGGCCTGGGATCCAATAATATCACGTCCTTTTCCAGGCGCAATTTTTTGATCAAGCCGACTATTTTTTTGTATTCGCCGACAGGCCTTTTAGAAAGCAGCAGTATCAGCTTTGCGTCAGGCACGGACTTCTTGACAATCGGCATAGAATGTATCAGATAGCCTACGCCTTTTGCCACACCCGGCCTCCCGAAAAATAATATTTTACGGCCCCGGACATTTGTTGCCGGAGCGGTCTTTGTGTTGAACAACCCCTTTCTTATACCCGGGTATATTACGCTGACTTTTTTTCCGTCAAAGCCCCTTTCTATCATCGCGTTTCTGGTAGCTTTGCTTATCGCAACGCAAAAACTGTTTTTGTAGTAAGCCAGGGAAAGGTTCTCTATGGCGTAATTTATTATCGAGACCGGCGGTTTCTGAAGCCGCAAAAAAAGCCTGTCCCACACTTCGAACACTGTTGCTACCACGGGTTTTTTGATGAACCTGCCTACCAGCATTACGGTTGCCAGGCCGCCAAGCGTCGAAGCGTGCACTATGTCTACGTTCCTTGAGAGTTCTATGCATTTTTTCGCGGCGGCTATGCTGAAAGAATGCCTTATCGGGGAATACACCCGGTAAATCCTGCGGTTTTCAGATATCTCGAAACTCCTGGTGCCAGGGAGCTTTTGGGTCAACACGGCAACCTCGACACCGAGCGCGGCCAAACTCTTTGTCAGATTATCGAAAAGCGTTTCCGCACCTCCGACGTGGGGCGGGAAGAAATCGAGGACGAACAGAACCCTGGGCATTTGCGCTCAAATCTTATATTTCAAGCGCATGTATTTCAATGAATGGGCGCGTATAAGGGGGCCGGGAGTATCTCATGAGCGATGTTGGTATTTTGTTTCCAGCCTATAACGAGGAGAATAACATAAAAAACGTGATCAAGGAAGCCAAAAAATATCTTCCGGCCGCAAAGATATTGGTAGTAGACGACGGATCCTCGGACAGGACCGTTGCAATTTCAAAGAAAGAGGCCGTGCATGTCGTTACCCATGCTGTAAATAAAGGCAAAGGGGAAGCCCTGAAATCCGGTTTGAAATTTTTCAACAAGGCCAAAAGCGTGAAGTATATCGTGGTTGCCGACGCGGACAGGCAGTACTCTGTGAAAGAGGCAAAACTTTTGCTTGAGCCTCTATTAAATGATGAAGCGGACGTTGTGATGGGCAGGCGGAATTTCAAAAGAATCCCGCTGCGCCACAGACTGGGAAATTTTGCGTGGAGGACAACCTTTAACGCCCTTTTCGGGACGAGCATGGACGATACGAATTGCGGTTTTATAGCCATGAAAAAATCGGCTGCGAACCTGATCTTGAACGCGTCTGGAGGCGGATATATCATCGAAAACGCCATGATGATTGAAGCCATTAAACACAGGCTTAGAATAAAACAAGTTGACGTTTCCGTGAACTATCGCAGGACAAGCGCAGTTCCCCGGGGGATAAAAATGGTGGCGGGAGTCCTTGTTTTTATCCTTAAAAACGGTATAAGATATCGCCTTGGAAGATGAGCAGATGGAACTTAACAAAGACAGGAAAAAGCTTCTGGCATCGTTGGTAATTTTCTTAGTGGTTTTGTTCTCCTTTTTCATGGCGCTTAAATTACGGGCCACGCCAGCTTTGATAAACCCGCCTTGGCTGCCGCAATTTGACAGCTATTGGTTTTACAGGTATGCCAAAATGACTGTTGACAACCGGGGCTCCATGCCAGACTGGGATCCGCTAAGCTACTTCCCTCCCGGCCGTCCTACGGACAAGTCCACACAGTTTTACACGTACCTGCTTGCGTATTCGTTCATGCTGGGAAAGCAATTTTTGCATGACCTCAGCCTAGTGCAAAGCGTAAAATGGACCGCAGCCATCCTCGCATCCCTGTCGGTATTCCCAGCTTATTTCATAGGAAAATACATGGGCGGCCGGGTTGCAGGCCTGGTGTCGGCCATACTGATCGCTGTTTCGCCGTCAATATTGGTGAGAACAGGCGCTGACCCGGACAACGACGGAGCTGTGGTATTTCTTACAATGTTTTCCTTTTTTGCCATCACGCGGCTGATAAGGGAGCCGAACTGGAAAAATACCGTTCTCAGTATTTTTTCCCTCAGCCTATTCTCGTTGAGCTGGTACCCGTTCTGGTACGTCGTGATGATATCGGTTGGCGGGCTGTTTCTTAACGTTGCGCTGTCTTTTGTCCAGTCGGCAATAGAAAAAGACAAAAAGCTGCTGAACGAGGTGGTAAAAGAAACTAAACCGAGGCTAAAATACGTGTCTGCTGTGTTACTCGGAATAATCGCGGTCCCGTTCATGCTGGGGGTAAACACGCTTAGTTATTTTGGCGGATTCATACTTTTCGGCACCAACCCGCAGGGCTCGTCGATAGTCAACATATCCGTTGCCGAGCTGCAAAAATTAAACATACTTTCCCTGTCGGGGTGGGAACAAATCATCGGAAGAACGGCAGGCCTGGAATTTTTCGGTTATATAATACCTTCCATGCCACAGCTTGTCAATTACTTGGCGGAGCTTGTTGTAATCGCCACTCTTGCTTACATGTCATGGAATCTTTATTCAAAGAAAAGAAACGTTGAATCTTCAATCTTCGGATTATCCACTATCATAGCGTTCTATCTTCTGCTGCTTAATTCCAGTCTGATATCGTTTCTCCAGATAACAACATTCGTTTCGCTTGTCCAATACGCCATGTTTGCAACGTTTCGCAGGAACAGATTCATGGGTTCAATACTTTTGGTTTGGGTGATTTTCACATTTTACGCAATATCTTCGGGCGTGAGGTTCACACTGCTATTCGCGCCGGCCGCAGCGATAGCGCTTTCCGTGGGCCTTGGGGAATTGTGGATATGGGCAAACAGAAAAGAGGCTGGATTGATACAATCCATAGAAAATAAAATCCATGGTGATAAGGATGAGTGACGTTATCCTGCGCGCGACAGTAGGCGCGATCATAATAATGTCCGTGCTGTCCGCAATATCCAGCGGTTCATCATTATCAGCCCAGCTGGGACCGTCGTTAAACGGCAACTGGTACGACGCGATGATGTGGATCAAAAACAACACACCGCAAGATTCGATAGTAGTGTACTGGTGGGACCAGGGACATTGGATAACAGGAATAGCCGAACGCGGCGCATATGCCGACGGCGCGCACTGCCCTCTCACGTCCTGCAAGCCGTACCCGCTGAATACGAGGATAGTCGACGTGGGTAAAGTTTTGACAACAAACGACGAGTCGCTTGCGATCCAGATACTGTCGAAATATATGAACTTCACAGAAGCGCAGTGCGAATTAAACAAACGGGCGTTCGGCAACATCGTTCCATGCAAATCCCCTTCGGAGATGTACTTTCTGGCTGCATCCGATTTGATAAGCAAATACCCGTGGCCCTCATACTTCGGTTCCCTGTGGCCGACTTATTCCGGCGAAGGCCGCCAGCAACAATTTTTCCAAATAGGGTTGCAGCAGTTGAAAGACGGCAGCGGGAATGTTGTGGGTTATTACGACCAATGTTTGCGTTTCGATGCTTCGAACAACTGCCAAACTTTCAATTTCCTGGTGATAGAGCAGAACGGCAAATTGGCGACAATATACCAGAACAGGAATTTTGTGGAAAATACGGCCTATTTCATAGGTTCGGACCAAAAAACAGACACTACCGAAAATGCGACGGTTGGCGGAACGTTCTGGATAGACCCGTCTTACGGATTCGCATTCTTTATGACGCCAGAAGTTCAAAACAGCGTTTTCACCAGGCTTTATTTCCATGGCGGCAAAGGACTGGACCATTTCAAGCAGGTTTATTCGAACGGAGAAGTCAAGGTATTCAAGGTAAACTTTCAATAAACCTTAAGAATTAAATCCTTAAATGGAAAATGAAGAAATTCTTGTCAGGAAAACAGATATCTGGGAGGACGATTCAATGAGGATAGCCGTATTTGCGCCGACTCCGCCATGGATAGTACGCAGCGGGCTGGAGACCGTGGCATTTGAGTCTGCAAAGAACCTCAGGATGCGTGGCCACCAGGTAGACATGGTATGCCTTTCCTCGAAAGGAAAGAGGACAGAAGTCCGAGACGGTGTGAGAGTGTTTTATTCAGGAAAGAAAATAAACACCGGCATACCGGCGTTGGACCACCTTTTAAATTCTTTGATGCATTTACTGACATCCCATGCAGGCATCCGGGAAAAATACGACGTGCTTTACGTACACAAAGGAATAGCGATTCCACAGCTGCTTTGGAAAACCCCTTCAGTGAAATATTCTTACGGCGAGTTTCTCCATTGGAGCCCTGTCACGTTAACGAATACAGCGATAGACATGTTCGACATATATACGTCAAAGAAGGTCATAGCGTGTTCCGAGTTTGCAGAAAGCCAGATAAAAGGCTTCCCGGGCATGAAACAGAGGGTTGCAATGATAACCCCCGGCACGTACACGAGATATTTCAGGCCGATGGGCGGGGATAAAAAACTTAAGAAAAAGCTGGGAATCAGAAACGAAAATGTAATAATATTCGCCGGCCGCGTTACAGAATCAAAGGGGTGCGGCGACCTCATTGAAATAGCTGCCGCCGTTGCAAGGGAGAATCCGGATACAAAATTCTTATTCGTAGGCAAATACGACACAAGTTATGCGTCTAACCTGCTGAAGAAGGCGGAAACCCACGGAATAAAAAACAATGTGGTATTCGCCGGTGACGCGGATTATTACGAAATGCCAAAATACTACGGCCTTTCGGATATCCAGGTTTTGCCGTCGCATATGGAAGCTTTTGGCATGGTAAACATTGAGGCGCAATCCTGCGGCCTTCCTTCCATAGCTTATGACACAGGAGGCGTCAGTTCGTCTATAAAAAACGGGGTGACAGGTTACCTGGTAAAAATGGGCGATAAAAAGGCGTTCGCACAGAAGATAAATTTTTTGCTAAATAATGAAAAAGCCCGGGCCAGGATGGGAAAAGCCGGGCGCGAACGGGCTAAAAAGGAGTTTGATTGGTCTATAATTGCGGAAAAAACAGAAAAGGTTTTAATGGAGGCTGCTGCGGAATGAGCAAAGAAAAGGTTTCGATAGTCGTCCCGACTTATAACCGTGCAGACGATATCGAACAGGCTTTAAATTCCTTGTTAAAAATAAACTACCCTAATTACGAAATAATCGTTGTGGACGACGCGTCAAAAGACGGCACACTGGAAAGATTGAAAAAATTCGGAAATAAAATCCGTATTGTAAAAAGGAAAAAGAACGGCGGGCCTGCTGCGGCACGCAATGGCGGAGTAAAAGCCTCAAGAGGCGAATTAATAGCATTTACGGATTCAGATTGCACTGTTTCAAGGGATTGGATAAGAACCCTTGTAAAATTTATCGAAACGCAGCCGGAAAATGTTGCCGGAGTGTGCGGTACAATTTACCCTCCGAAGGATGCGAATTTTTTGATGAAATTAATTTATTTCATGCCCCAGATGGACGGGAATACAACGCTGGCGGAAAGGAGGAAAGAACCTTTCGAGGTCAATAACATATCATGCAACAATGCGCTGTGGCGGGCTGACATAATAAAAAAAATGAAAGGCTTTAATGAAAGTTTTTTCAGGGATTTCCGGACGGTTCCGGAAGATTCCGAATTATGTTATCGTACGTTGAAAAGCGGGTACAAATTTTATATGTATCCGGGCGCGCCCACGTATCACCATTTCAGGCCCACGTTGTACGAATTTTTGAAGCAATCCTACCGTGCTGGCAGGGGCGGAGGCGTTGTTTTGTTCAAACATCCGGCCTGGTTTGGAGCGCAAACAGTTTTGATATTGGCATTCCCCGCCTTTGTTGTTTTATCGGTTTTTAACCCATTATTGTTATTATCACCAATGATCCTTTCGGCACCTGTTGCATTAAACGCGTTCAAAAAAACAGAGGACCTGAAATATGCGGCCGCCGCACCATTCTTGTGGCTGGTAAAGGCGTACGCCAACATCATTGGCGTATGGAAAGGAATTTTGGATGTGGTGACGCGAAAATGAAGATATGCATGATAACGTCATACCCTCCGGATAAATGCGGCGTCTCCGATTACTCCGAGCGTTTGGTCAGGGAGCTTAGACGATCCGGCGAAAATGTCCTGATAATTTCCAGGCAAGGCCCGGGATACCGCAATGAGAGAGATATACGCAGGCTGATAGACACCAAGAAGGTCAAGAGGTCGTTCACACAGCTTGCTGAAGAGTTCCGAGGCATTGCAAGGGCTTACAGAGACGCCGAGGAGTCCATACTGGCAATAAAGAATTTTGGCGCGGATGTGGCACATGTCCAATACGAGCCCGGCCTTTACAACCTTTTTTTTGTCCCAATCCTTCTTTCCAAATTAAAAAAAGCCGGCATAAAATCCGTTGTAACCTTGCACGGGATAGATTACTTCCCTCTTACCGTATTCCACAGGACGTTTTTGTACGGCAGCCAGGACAGGCTAATAGTACACACAAAACACCACTTCAACACGCTGAAATCCGATTTATCCGGAAAAGTTTTAGAAAAAATCCGTATAATCCCGATGGGCCTTGTAAAGGAAAAGCCTTCGAAAGAAGGAAAATACGCGCTGTTCTTTGGATTTCTAAACCAGCATAAAGGCGTTGAAGAGCTATTGCAGGCCTTTTCCAGGATGAAAACCAAAAACAGATTGGTAGTCATAGGCAGCATAAACCCTGCGTATAGACCTGATGTAAAATACAAAAATAAAATAGCGGATATCATCCGTTCACTTGACATCGGGGACAGGGTAAAATTCATTTACGGCTTTGTCCCGTCCAAAAATCTGGAAAATTACATAAAGAATTCCATGTTCGTTGTTTTTCCATACAGAGCCTCTTATTCCGGAGGGCAGAGCCAGGCTGTGACAGACTCGATAGCGTTCGGAAAGCCTCTGATAGTCACCAAACCGGCCCAGGGAAATCTGGTCAACAACGAAAATGCGATCGTTATCAACCCCGGCAGCGTAGAAGAATTAACAGATGCGTTACGGAAATTGTTCGGGTCAAAAAAAATTAGGAAAAAACTTTCGTCGAACAACAGGAAACTTGCGAAAAAGCTGCGTTGGGACAACATATCCAGGATGACGAAAAACGTTTACAGGACTATCTGAGTATGTCCAGCTTTGTTATGATGCCGCATATTTTCCCATGCGACGAAACTAATACGGCCTGATGGAATTCGAGCAGTGCCGGAAGAGTTTCTATGTTCTCATTTTCATCCAAGATTGGGAATGGCTTGTCCATTATATCCCTCACTTTTTTTCCTTCTATGCGCTCAAAATTTCTAAGCAGAGTGCTTTCGCTTACGCTGCCGACTTGAGAGCTCTTTTTCATTACCGGCATCTGTGAAATCCCGTAACGCCGCATTATTATCAGCGCTTTTTTTGCATCATCGTTTGGGTCTATGAATTTCACGTTTCGTTCCATCACATTCCTGCATTTTTCAGTTTCTTTCGGATGTATAGCGGCCAGGATTTTGTTTACGGTGGATAAGGTCGGGTTCACTTTTCCACCCTCGATCTTAGCTATATGCGCTTGGCTGATACCGACTTTTTTTGCCAGTTCCGTTTGCGATATAGATGCCTTTTTCCGCAAAGATCGCAGGTAGCCGCCTGTTATTATAACCATTGGTTATAATTTTACGCACTGATATATATCTTTATTTATCGTATCTTTTGAAGGTAAATGGCTTGAAAAATAGAAAATTTAATGGATATAAAACGACTCTCAAAGTCAATGGGGGTGAGCAGCTATGAAGAAGCAATTCTTCACTTCCGAATCTGTTACGGAAGGGCATCCTTGACAAAATCTGCGACCAAATAAGCGATGCTATCTTAGATAATCTTATAGCTCAGGATCCAAATTCACGTGTCGCGGTTGAGTGTTTAACAACAACAGGGTTGGTTGTGGTCGCGGGCGAGGTTACGACGAGAGGTTATGCCGATGTGCAGGGAATTGTCAGAAAAACGCTAAAGGAAATAGGATACATAAACCCGTCTTTTGGGATAGACAGCGAAGACGCGGGCGTGCTTGTTTCCATACACGGACAAAGCCCAGATATTTCGCAAGGTGTAACGCAAACCGAAACTAAAGAACAGGGTGCCGGTGATCAGGGTTGTTTAAAAGAAGGAACGTTAATTAGAACCTTGAGAGGATTCATACCCATTGAAGACGTTAAACCCGGAGATAGCGTGTTAACAACGGACGGGTTCAAAAGAGTTTTAAAGTCCAAATTCACAGGGACAAAGAAAATAATCGAAATTGTGTTCTCTAATGGTATGTCTTTGGAGTGTACGCCAGACCATAGGGTCCTTTGTTATAAAAAAAACGGCAAATTGCACTGGAAACAAGCACAAAATATGACTAAGCAGGATTTTATATGCATGCAGAAGCCGGAATCGGTATTCTCGAATGATTTATGGTCCTCCAAGGTAGAACATGAAGAATTCTTTACAAAATTTAACCATAAGATATACGGACCCGAAGAAACGATTTTAAACCAGAATTTAGGCTACGTAATGGGGGAACTTATCGGTGACGGCTATTGTGGTAAAACAAGTTCATTACAAATAGCGTTCGGTAATAATATTGCACACGCGCCGCTCGTTAAAAACATCGCAGATCAGACTTTTCCAGGCCAATGGAGATTATTAAAAAACAAGCTTGGTATAGAACTTAAAATATATTCTGTTGTTGCGCGACGTCATTTTGAAAATTTCGGACTGCTTTATAACCGTTCCCCGGCTAAGATCACACCTGAAGCCATATTTACCTCACCGCCGGACGTTATACGGGCTTATCTTCGAGGCCTTTTTGACAGTGACGGCACTATAGTAAGCAACACAGGCAGGAATAAAGATAATATCAGAATAAGACTCTCGTCATCTTCTCTTAGGTTGTTGCGTGAAACACAACTTCTGCTTTATGATTTTGGAATAAAAACTTCGATAATCTTCAACCGACCTAAAGGTACACCGGTGGGCAAATATCCGAAATACCAATCGAATTATGATAATTATGTTTTGAGCGTTGTCGGATTCGACAGTTACCATAATTTCGCCAGATATATAGGCTTTCTGGATCCTAAAAAAATGGAAAGAATGAAAGAATACACCAAAACCAATAAACTGAAGCCCGAAAAAACTTTACCATTTGCTATTACAACTATCGGGAAAATCGTATCGCATGATAAGGCGCCGGTTTATGATCTTGAAATCGAAGATGCGCATATGTTCTCTGCAAATGGCGTATTCGTACATAACTCCATGTTTGGTTATGCGTGCAATGAAACTCCTGAACTAATGCCATTGCCGATAATGCTTGCACACAGATTAACGAGAAAATTGGCCGACGTGCGAAAAAGCGGAGAGATAAAAAACATAGGGCCGGACGGCAAATCACAGGTCAGCGTGGAATATCATGATGGAGTTCCGAAAAGATTAACAAATGTTGTTATAGCTGCACAACATACGGTTGACATCGGCGAAGAAGAATTGAGGAAAGAGATAATAGAAAAGGTGGTCAAACCAGTTTGTGGTAATTATCTGGACAATGAAACAAGGATACACATCAACGCAACAGGAAAATTCGTGATTGGCGGGCCCGAAGGCGATTCTGGCTTGACGGGAAGAAAAATTATCGTAGATACTTATGGCGGTGCGGGGAAACACGGGGGAGGGGCCCTAAGTGGAAAAGACCCCTCAAAGGTTGACCGTTCGGGCGCATACGCTGCGCGTTATGTTGCAAAAAACATCGTCGCCGCAGGCCTTGCGGACAAGTGCGAAGTTGCGATATCGTATTGCATCGGAATCGCAGAACCTACGTCCATAAACATCGAAACATTCGGCACAAACAAAATACCAGAGGAGAAGATTGAAGAACTTGTCAAGAAACATTTCAAACTGACCCCGAAATGGATAATCGATACGCTGCAGCTTCGCAGGCCGATTTACAGGAAAACCGCCGCTTATGGGCATTTCGGGCGCACGGAACCGGAGTTTACATGGGAGAGAACGGATAAAGCGGACATTTTGAGGAGCGAGGCCGGACTTTAGGGGTTATTTAAGCGTTTTAGTTGTGAAGGCGTTGTAGCGGAAGTCTATTGAATTGACGTATATTGGGTACAGAAGGACGAGTTTAGGTACAAAATATGTTATTTTGCCCTATTGAGGCTGAATTTGTATAGTATCAGTATATATACTATTGTATACTATCTAGGTATATAGTATAGTATCTTGTTGTATGATATAGTATCTAAACAATATACATCATGGTAAGTTGATAGTGTGTTAATTGCAAATAAGCTCAATGCGATAATCAGAATCTTACTAGTTAACTCTCTAGAAAATAAACAGGACCTCACGGTTTATGCACTGGCTAAAAAAGCTGGTATCACACAAGCTATGGCAAAGCGTTTAGTTATTAGACTTAAGGATAGCGAATATGTCTCAATTGGACATGGGGTTAGAGTTGTCAATCCTATTAAACTCATTAGGGCGTGGGGGTATACTTATTCGGTCAATGAACTTGACAACATACAGTTTGTGGCTGCAGAAAGGCCTCAATATGTTATGTTGAAAATCGCAAATATGGCTAGAATGTCAGATAAGCGTTACGCTTTTACCTTGTTTTCAGCAACTGAGCACATAAACCCGTATGTTGCTCCGTCAGTTACGCATCTTTACATACCTAAAAAAGACGCACACGATTGGGAGTTTTTATTTACAACTGCAAATATGTTACCAACCGAGAAAGGCGGGGATGTAATCTGTTTTCTAGTGGATGAATACTATTTTGAAGGTACATGGAATTCTAGAGGTATGATGGTTACTTCTGTGGCTCAATTGTGTGCTGATCTATATTCATATGGTGGACGTGGCGAAGAAGCAGCTGAACAACTTATTACAATGATCAAGAGGCGTTTGGAAAATGTATGATCCTTTGGAAACTGATAAATCTTACTCAGAGTTGGTTTTGATATTAAACGAATGTAAAAAAAGAGACGTTCCTATATGTATTATCGGTGGTTGGGCCACTTATTTTTACGTTAACGAAAATTATCACAGAGCTTTCGGAAGAGATTATATGGGTTCCAGAGACATAGATATATTTTTTGACCCGAGAAAGCAATCTGAATTTGCGGAGGTTGTTGAAAATCTTGGATTTAAAAAAGACGGTTTTCATTTTAGGTACGAAAAAATTTATAACAGGGAAACAAAAAAAGTTATCTCGATAGAGGATTCTAAAAAAGAACATATGTATAATCTGATGTACATATTTCTGGATCTATTTTCTAACGAGAAAACAGAAATAATATCTAGTTGGAACGACCTTGAGCCACTGAAAGCTATAAGTTTTTCTACAATAAATGGTTTTATTGTTGCGGATATAGACACATTGGTAGCTCTCAAATGTACAGCTTTATTCTACAGGGATAAGTCTGATAAAGAAAACAAAGATGCAATTGATTTGTACGCTCTACTTGTGTATAGCGAGAAGAAAATAGTTTCAACCGAATCGCTAGTTAAGGCTATTGAAAAGATTTTAGGTCGTACTGATTTGTTACTTGTAATCGCTCAATATGTATTATTGGATTATGGCAAACAAAATATCGTAGAATTTACATTGAATTCCAAGCTTAAGGAACTAACTAATAAAGGAGGTTTAAATTTTTAATCAACCAACAAGAAATCTGCGAAATCGAAATCATATAAAGCAGTAAAGAAAATCTATGATAACACTTCTGTTGCAGAGTATATTTATAATATCAAAGAATTAATAGATAAACCTAAGAGAATTAAGTTAGGCTCTAAGGAATGTACGATTTTTGCTCCAAATCAATTCAAAAATAATTAAAATTGAGCCATCGATAAAATCGCTTAAGAAGATAAATATCCGAGGTTCAATTAAAGAGGGTAATAGTAGTGGACGTTTCTATATCAAAGGTCATTTAGTGAAAGTACCGGATATGGGCGACGATGGATTAGGACACCGTTATTTTTTGCTTCCAGCTTCAGAAAAGAAGATGAATGCAGATTATTTCCAAGGTGTTCCTATGAATCGTTCTCAAACAAAAGAAGTTCCATATCCTAATTTCTTTGATTTTGAAGAAGATTTTAATAATGTAGGATACGAAGGTGGAGTTGAGTTTAGAAATGGAAAAAAACCAGTTCGATTTATTAACAAGATATTGGAGATTAGTGGTGGTGTCAAAAAAAGGACGCAATAATACTTGATTTTTTTGCAGGATCAGGTAGTACAGGCCATGCAGTTTTGGAGTTAAACAAAAACGATTATGGTAACCGAAAGTTTATTCTCTGTACGAAAAACGATAATCAGCGTATTTAGTAACTTTGTTACAATTTCTTTTTGTATATCTCCCAAACAACGGGTTTCTTTACAAGCGCTCTTACAGCAATTTCCGCAAGCGCCAGGCTGGAAACCAGCACAAGGGGGAACAAAGCTACGGGCCCGGCGAATACCATCTTTGTATCCCTGTATCTCAGGGAAAATATGCAGGAGAAAATCAGGGCGAAAATACCGAGAACCAGCAGGTCAACGGCCACCATCATGGCGTCTCCTACAAACAGCCTGTAGGCTAAAGCCGGCAAAGACGCAAGCCCTGCCAGCGCTATGGCAACATACATGATTACTGACAGGTCCCTCAGAACAAACGCCTCTTCCAGAAAACCTTTCATCACCCTTACAACCACTTTCCTTACATCTGATGCGGAAGCCGCCGGGTGCTGGTACGTTTTGGCTCCGGAGTAGTAAACGGAAAACCCGTTTTTCCTGGACTGATTAAGAAAAACCCAGTCTTCCATCAAGCTTTTCCTGAATTTTATTTTGTCCAGTACGCGTTTTTTTACCAAAGACCCGACACCCATGAAATCGCCGACCGCGAAAAATTCGGCCACACCCTCGTTGATATGCGAGCGGAGATATTGTCCGTAAGTTCCGAGGGTGGTATCCGCGGAGTTTTCTGTTGTGGAATAAAGGTCTGATACCACCACATCGGCGTCGTACTCAAGCATTTTTCTTACCCAATTTTTTTCCAACACACAATCAGCGTCGGTAAACGCAACGTAATTTTCCTTTACGCGGCCTATTGCGGTGTTCAGAGCGTGCCATTTGCCCTTTCTTTCTTTTTCCCAGATGAATTCCGCCTTCTTTTCGGCTACCAGCTTTTTGCAAACCGATATCGTTTTCCTGCCGCCCCCGCCCACCACAATTATGCGAACCAGACCTCTCGGGTAATTTTGGGCCAGGACGGATTCGACACATTTGGACGTTCTAACGCCTTCGTTCCAAGTTGCCACGATAAAACATATTTTAGGGTCGTCTTTTTTACGCCTTGGCGGAAGTTTCCTTTTCAGAAGGCCGACCCCGCCGACCAGCATCATGGATAAAAGAGGCACGGCCCAAAGAACAGACAGCATATCCACCAATGAAATCATGTTTGTCAGTTTAGGTTGGAGGACGAGGAATAAATACCGGGTTTTTTCGGCGGTACAAGATTTTTCTTTTCGTATTTGCAAATTTTTACGAGCGTGCACATATAACATTTCGGGTGGGCCGTAAGGCATATTTTCTGGCCGAATTCCACCATTCCGGAATTTACGCTAACCATATCTTTGTCAAACCGGGCTTCCAACGTTTTCCTTGTTTCCTCGTATTTTGCGTTTTTGTCAACCAGGCCGAGCCTCTTGCTCACGACGTCGACATGCACGTCCACCGGTATAGTAGAAACACCAAAGCCGTACAGCATAACGATGTCAGCAGTTTTGAACCCGACACCCGGAAGTTTTAACAGGTTTTCCCTGTTTCTCGGCACCTTTCCATGATATTCTTCAACCAGCACCTTGCACATTTTTTTCAGGTTTTTGGCCTTTTGCCTGTAGAAACCGCTCGGTTTTATGAGCTTCTGCAACCGATTTACACCCATTTTAACAATTTCTTCCGGACTCGAAACAACAGAAAAAAGTTTTTTTGCAGCTCTGTCGGTGTTTTCGTCCCTTGTTCTTTGGGATAATATAGCCCCGACAAGCACGTGAAACACATCGCCGACGACGTGGTATTTTTTGTTTCTCATAGTGTCATATTCCAGTATCGTTTTGCGTATTTTGTTCAGGCTTTCCATGCGCATGATTAAATAAATACTTCTTAGTATAACTCTTTTCAAATACCATAACTATCGACAATATCGTTATAGGAACATCACAATGGTGCGGATAAAGCTAGCATATCTATGAATAAAATCGGTTCCAATCTGATAGTATCTTGCAAACACGAAAAGGTCACACTAGGCTAATCCGTGGTCAGTCGTATAAATATAACGGGCTCGTTAAACTAAATCTTGCCACGTAAAACGGGCGAGGCAGGAATAATTTATGCAAGATAACGTCGAAGGGAAGAAAATTCTTGGAAGAATAGGGAGATACATAGAGCCCTTTATAGCAAAGTTTGGAATTTCAGGATTGACCGCGATACAGGAAATCTCAGAGGAACAAATATCGGAGGGGAAGGATTGCCTTTTAATTGCCCCGACCGGTACCGGAAAAACGCTAGCGGCTATGATGCCTATTTTTGATCGTTGGCTAGCAGAAAAACACAAGCCTATAAGCATCCTGTACATAACGCCTTTGAAAAGCCTCAATCGTGACATTTTAAGCCGTTTAAAATGGTGGGCTGCCGAGCTGGATATGGATATAGCTGTTCGGCATGGCGATACGACGCAATACGAGCGCACAAAACAGGCTGAAATACCCAGCGACATACTGATAACAACACCAGAGACGCTTCAATCGATGCTAATAGGGTCTGTAATGCGGAAAAACCTGTCGAATGTGAAGTTTGTGGTAATAGACGAGGTACATGAATTAATAAACTCCAAGCGCGGTGCGCAGCTGAGCATCGGGTTGGAAAGGTTGCGCAATTTGTGCGGCGGTTTTCAAACAGTCGGTTTATCAGCGACGATAGGAAATCCGAACGAAGTTGCCAAATTCCTCAACGGGTCTAGGGAATGCGAAATAATAAAATCCGCAGATGCAAAAAAAGCGAATTTTATCGTTGAGACTGTGAAAACAGAGAGCGTTGACGTTAAGACGGCTTCGGACCTTTTAATCGGCGTCGACACGGCCGCAAGATTAAGGCGCATACAGGAAATTCTGGACAACAGGAAGTCGGTGATAATATTCACGAATACGCGCGAATTTGCGGAAATATTGAGCTCCAGATTAAAAAAATTCAGCGGCCACAGAATCGAAACGCATCATGGGTCGCTGGCAAAGGACGTTAGGGTGGAGTTTGAAAAGAGATTCAAAGAAGAAGACATCAAGGCTTTGGTAGCCACGTCGTCACTGGAACTGGGGATAGACATCGGAGCGGTAGAAACGGTTATACAATACCAGAGCCCCAGACAGGTTTCAAAATTAATACAGCGCGTCGGTCGCTCGGGCCATTCGATAGGCAGGACATCCGAAGGTATAATATTGTCCACGGGGGTTGATGACGCGATTGAGTCGGCAGCGATATCAAGCCTGGCTTTGAAGGGGAAGATTGAAAACCCAAAGCCGCATAAATTGGCAATGGACGTACTAGCGCACCAGATAGTGGGAATGGCCCTGGAAAAATATTCAATTCCAATGAAGGAAATCTACGAAATCATAAAAAAATCTTATTTGTACGATAACTTGGAATACCCGGTTTTCCAGGCGGTCTGTAAATTGATGCAGCAACTGGGCCACATTTACATCAGCGGCGATACGGTCAACAGGAAAAAGAGCGGCTGGCAGTATTATTTTGAAAACCTGAGCACAATAGCGTCGGTCAGGCAGTACAGGATATTCGACATAGTCTCCAGAAAAGGGGTCGGGACACTGGACGAGGAGTTCATAGCATTGCACGGGTCTCCGGGAACGACGTTCGTGGTAAAAGGGCAGTCCTGGAGGATTATCGACACTAACGAGGATATTGTAAACGTGGAACCGGCCGACGACATCGAAGCTTCGATACCGGCGTGGGAAGGCGAGTTAATACCAGTTCCGTTCGAGGTCGCACAGACGGCCCTTCAAATAAAATCCAAGGTCTCGTCCACGGTTGACGAAGGCGAGGAATCGAAAAAATATCTGACGGAAAATTATCCAATTGACCAGGAAACAGCGAAACTCATAACCAGTTCTATAAAAAAGCAGTCGAAAAATTTCGGATATAAGGAGAACTCGGTTGTTATCGAAGTTTCCGGCGATATGGCCATAATCCACACCCATTTCGGCGCCTTGGTTAACGATACTATCGGAAGGGCGCTGACATTTTACCTATCAGATATCATAGGGCCTGTCTCATTAAAAACTGACCCGTACAGAATAATTTTAAGATGCCAGCGAGACGCGAATAAACACATAAAAGATTTTTTCGACAAAACTTCGGACAAAGGGCTGCGCTCGTATATAAGGGAAAACATACACCGCTCGGATTTGTTCATGTGGAGGTTTTTCCACAATGCAAAAAGATTCGGTGCGATAGCCAGGACTGCGGATTTAGGCAATGTGCCTTTAAAGAAAATCGCAGAGACTTATGAAGGTTCGCCCATTTACGAAGAAACTATGCGGGAAATATTTTTAGAAAAACTTGACCTTACAAAAGCGTCGGAAATAATCAGCGGAATAAAGAAAGGTGATATCAAAGTTTCCAACGCGGAGGGGCTGTCGTTTTTCGGCAGGCTTGCGCTGGACAGGGCGTTCGGCGAGTTAATAGGGCCTGAAAGGCCTGACGGCGAGATTTTAAAAATATTCAAGGAGCGGATCGAAGAAACGAAAATACGATTGATTTGCGTGAACTGCGGGAAATGGGCCTGGCCCGGAACTGTGAAAGACGCTCCGCAGAAGCCCAAATGTTCCAAATGCGGGGCGATGATGGTAACGGTTGTGCGCGGTTACGATCATGCTACAGAGCAAGTTATCGAGCGGAAATGCGCAAAACGTTCATTGACAGCCGACCAGCAGAAAACCTATGACGAGGCGCTCAAAATTGCGGACTTGGTGATGGTAAGCGGCAAAGACGCCATAACCGCGTTGGCCGGGCGGGGCGTAGGCTATGCTACGGCGGCACGCATACTTGCGAAATACCATTCTGACGAAAATGATTTGTACAAGGATATTTTAGCTGCGGAACGTCAATATTTCAAGACCAAAAGATTTTGGAAGTAAATTTAAATATACATCTATCTACTAACTGAATATGCCAATTCAAACCCAGTTGTATGTCCCAATCCAAGGCGTAGAGCTTCCGATCATTCCGGATGTATCTCTGCGCGGAAAGAACTTGTATGAGGCGCAATTACATGCCCAGAACAATGGTCTGGCAATTCTCGGGTCACCGGACATCAACACAGTAGCAAGAGCTGTGAGGCCGAAACGACCAAGCAAAAAGTTCATCGGATACGCAAGGGAAAAAACCGACCTCGGAGACAAGGATGTCACTGACGCATACGGCCAGCTACACGACCAGATATGGAAACAATGCTGGGTAAGGGCAAGGGAAATCCTAGTCCGGCAATCCCCGGCATACCCAAGAATTATTTCCGGCGAACCGGACCCGCGCGTAAGAGCTGACTTGCCATTCTATTCTTCTTTAATAACACCGAAAATGGCAGAGCTGCTCGGGGCTCCAGAAAATACTTATGTTTGGACAAATGCAGACCCTCAATCTGATAAAGGACTGAAAGTTCTTGACTGGGAGTTATGTGCCCGTGGGAGGCCGAAGCTCTATTCCATTTGGGGGCTCGGCAGCAGGAACTTCTGCAATGGTTACTTGCTGGGCAGAAAGTCGTAGATGCCGACTAAGACTTTTTTACTTGCATGAGTCGGCGTTGTAGCTAATGTATCGACAAATGACGTATATTGGGTACAAACTCGTCACTTTAGCTACAGAATACTATTTTTAATGTTATTCGCATTTCTTTTTAACTAATATTATAAATTAATACTACAATCTTTATCCTTAATTACTATTTAAAGTATAAAGATACAATAACATAAGTTATTAACGAAAAACGGCAAACCCTTTAATAATTTAAACCCACTTAACATATTCGTTAATAACCAACATGGATAATGAAAGTCAACAATGGCTGTCGATTATGAAAGAAAGCGATTTCATCAGTCCCGCAGGAAAATTGATAGAAGATCCAAGTGGAGAATATGAGTATTTTTTACCCGATCCTCCACCCAGACAAATAGACATAGACGCTGAACTAAACTTACTTAATTCAGAGGCTGAAAGAAATATAGGCATGCTCTCTGGTGTAGGTGCCACACTTCCAAATCCACACATTTTAATTCGCCCTTATCTAACCAGAGAAGCCGTGCTTAGCTCAAAAATTGAAGGAACACAGGCCTCGTTATCGGAACTTTTGAGATATCAAGCTCAGGGAGAAAGATCCGCCAAACGTGACGAGGCAGAAGTTTACAATTATATCAGAGCATTGGAATATGGGTTGGAAAAAATTAAAACCTCTGAAATAGACTTTGATCTGATTAAGGAACTTCATAGAATTCTCCTCACAGGCGTTAGGGGGAAAAATAAAACACCCGGAGAATTTAGAAATGTCCAAGTTTGGATAGGGGAAGAGGGCACAAGTCGTGGAGAATCCACCTTTGTCCCACCCGCCCCTGTTGCTCTGATAAAGCCTATGCACGATTTCATGGATTATATTAGTGAAAAGGACATTCCTCTGTTAATACAAACAGCATTGATGCACTATCACTTCGAAACCACCCACCCCTTTCTTGATGGCAATGGAAGAATAGGAAGATTGCTGATAACACTATTTTTGTGTAAAAGAGGTGTTCTTTCCAAACCACTTCTTTATCTGAGCGCATACTTTGAAAAAAACAAAGCAGAATATTACAAAAAGTTATTAGAAGTAAGTCAAAAGGGTGACTATGCGTCTTGGATAAAGTTCTTTTTAAGAGGGGTAAAAGAACAATCAGAAGACGGTAAGAACAGAGCCTTAAGCCTTGTCCGGCTCAGAGAAAATTACCGCTCAATGCTTAGCAAAGAAAGATCCTTTCCAAAAGCTTCAATGATTATAGATAAAATATTTGAAAACCCTTTCATATCTGTAATAGGGGCAAGTCTGTTCTTGAATGTTACTTATCCGACGGCGAAAAGAACTATATCTTCGCTTCAAAGATTTGGGCTATTAACCGAAGCAGATTCGCATGTTAGAAGAAGAAAAATGTATTATAATCCAGAGATATTGAAAATACTCGGCATCTAAATAAACTCTAACATTTCTAATCCGCATGAGTTAGATTGTTTTATTAAGCACGACTTAAAGAAAAATACTACATCAGATACGTAGAAACAAAAAGACAGATTAGTATATTACGAAACATTTAACAGTTAAACATGGATTGTGTGAATTATGAAAAACGCGGTCATTTTGCATGGGAGTTCTTGCACACCAAATTCATATTGGTTGCCCAGCATAAAAAAATTCTTGGAGAAACAAGGTTATAGTGTCTGGGTTCCACAGCTTCCCAACCCGGAAGCCCCAGACTTAAAAATACAACTGCCATTTGTTCTGAAAAATGCGACTTTTAACAATGAAACCATAATTATCGGGCATTCTTCCGGTTGTCCATTAATTCTGAGTGTTTTAGAGAGCATTGATGTAAAAATAAATAAAGCCATTCTAGTGGCAGGCTATGCCAGGAAACCCGAGAAAATGTACGAACCATCACTAAAAAAAGAAGAACAGGATGCAGAGCCAATACTACAAGCAAAATATAATTGGGAAAAGATCAAACAAAACGCCGGGGAGCTGTATTTTATAAATTCTGATAACGATCCTTGGGGATGTGACGATGATGAAGGCGAGTATATGTTTAGAAATTTGGGCGGAACACTAATCATCCGTCACGGAGAAGGTCATATTTAGTAATTATTTCCCAGCTATAATTTTTATCACGTCGCCCTTTTTCAGAATATAGTTTTCTTTCACCTTCATTTTTTTGCGCGCGTCGACCGCGGCAATGAAGTTTTTCGCCAGATCGGTGTGTATTATCGATGCGAATTCTTTGGCCGTTGTTCCCAAAGGCACGAGATAAACGTCCGGCAATACACGGCCGTTTGAATCCGACCAGTTGTTTTCATTTTGTACCGGGTACACTTCGATGCAGTTTAGCAATGAGAAAACGGCGCGTTCAACGCATTTTTCAATGCCGGTAGACCCGTACGATTCTATGAATTTTTTGACTTTTTCCAGCGCGTTGCGCTGTTGGTCGTTCGCATTATCGTAAATCAAAAGTCCGCCATTTTCGTATTTAGCCAACCCTTTTGAGGAAGCCAAATTAATAACTATTTCCAACTCTGCGGAGCATGGCACAATTTCACTTTCCGATATTTTAGTTATGCGCCCGAAATTTTTCGATGATCCCGGAAGATCCATTTTGTTCGCGGCAATTAACATGGGTTTTGTGCGTTCACACACCAGACGGGCCAATTTTTCCAAGTCTTTTCCCGCGTCTTTTATGCATTGCGATATGATTTCATTTTTTGGGGTGAAGCCGGTAAGCTGTTTAATGATAATGGAATCGTCGGATTTGGCCCACACTTTTTCTATTATACCCTTTACCCAGAGTTCTATTTCTTCCCGCAGCCAGTTTATGTCTTCCAGCGGGTCGTGGTTGTCTGTCGGTAAGCCGTTTTCATCGGTTTTGCCGCTCATATCTACAATGTGTATCAATGCATCGGCCTGGCGCAAATCGTCGAGAAATTTATTTCCCCTTCCGCGTCCAAGATGCGCGCCAGGCACCAGACCAGCGACATCCAGCACCTTTACAGGTATCAGCCTTGTGCCGTCAACGCAATCGGAATTGTTCGGGTTGCATTTTTTTCCTATTTCCGTGTGCGGGCATTTTGTTTTAACAAAAGTTGCGCCTTTGTTCGGTTCGACAGTTGTGAAAGGGTAGGGTGCGATCTTGACGTCCATCATCGTCAACGCTTTGAAAAAAGACGATTTGCCGCATGAGGGTTTGCCCACCAAGCCTATCATCATATTCCAACGATCCTTCGCCATTTTGTATAGAAAGGGGTTTTGAGGGATATGACCTTGGCACTTTTTCCTGATTTGAAGATTTCAAGGTATCTTTTCACAGCCGGCAGTTTTTTTCCGTCAGCGAAAGCCTGCGCCCCGTGCCGTTTGAAAACGATCTTTGCAGAGCCTTCAAACACGACAGGTTTGTTGAGGCCGTGGGGATTGAGAGGTGTAAAAACCAGGCTTTGTGATGCCAGATCCAAAACAGGCCCGCCTGAGGATATGTTGTACGCCGTCGAGCCGGCGGGCGTCGCTATAATGCCGCCGTCGGCTACAACATTTTCGTAGAACAGCACATTGTTGACAAATAAATCGAATCTTAAAGCCTCTTCCGTCCTGCGGAAAAAACCTATTTCGTTGAAACCCGATAATCTTTGTTTTTCCGTCCTGCCTTCGAGCATTGGGTATTTTATTATGGAAAAGCCGCCGGCCTTTATTTTTTGCGCCATTTTTTCAAATTCGGATGCGCCGCCTTCTGCGAGCACGCCTTTGCTGTTTCCGCTGCGTATGCAAAGCACAGGTTTGTTTGTCCGTGCACCCTCCCTGAAAGCCCTGAGGAACGTGCCGTCGCCGCCGACTGCCACGATAGCGTCCAACTTCACGCTTTTCAGCAATTTAACGATAGCAGGTTTAATACTCTTATGTTTTTTGTTGCTAAAGATTGTTGCGGCCATAAGGTAAAGATGAGACATGATAATTAATAAGTGTGGTTTTGATGAGAACGCCAATATGCTCTGTTTGCCTGCAGTCCGACATACTTTGCAAAAGCTGCGCCAGAAACATCGAGGCCGGAAAAATCAGCGCCTTGGGAGCGGGCATAATAAAAAATTTATACGAGTTGTCCAGGAAAGTAAAATCCGTAGACAGTGTTAACATAGAAAAGGTACTTGATTTCGACAGCCTTGTGGTTATTATCTGCCAGAAATCCGACGTACCGAACCTGGTGGGCAGGGGAGGAAGAATAACCGGCGAGCTGAGGAAAAAATTCGGAAAACAGATAAAGGTCATAGGCAGGGACCAGTACAAGCAAATGATAGCGGATCTTGTGTTTCCCGCGAGGATAGAGGGGATAGGAAAGCTCTATTCAGGGGGGGTCGAAAGCCTGAAAATAAACGTGCAAAAAAACCAATTGATGAAACTTCCGGCGAAAAGGGAGGATTTGCTGAAGGCGGCCGCGGAAATTTCAGGTATGAAAGTCGAATTTGCGAATCAATAGGGTTTCCTATAATGGCTTTCCAGCATGTCGATCTTTTCACCCAACACCCTTAACTGCGCCTTGACAGCTTCTATCTCTGCAAGTATGAGGTCTATCTTCGGACCTGATTCCGCAGGCCTCTGCGCAGGCTGGTTAGCCGCAGGGTAGGTTGGTACGGCCGGTGGAAAAGGATAATTTTGCCGCGCTGCCGGAATCTGCGGTTCTCGCAGGGCTTCTATAGGGTTTTTCGGCGGCATGCTTTCATCGTAGCGGGACTCGTAGGATTTCAGGACGTCTTCTGACGGCAGCCGTATCTGCGGGGGTTCAATGCCTTGTTTCACATCAGCCAGACCGGATTTTTTCGGGGCGAATTTCCTTACCGCGCCAATGACAGTGCCAAAAAAACTCATCAAACCGCCCCAAGGACACCCACACCATTCATTGGTGGGAGGAATTGAGCATATCGGAATACTGTAACCGAAATGTTTAAACCTTTACGTACACGATTATAACTATGTTGGGCAGGGTAACAGTCAATGTTCGTGTCCCATCCGATGATGCTGTTCTGAAAACCATAAAAATCTACAATAGAGGGCTGCAACATTGTATTGATGTCGCTTGGAAGAAGCGGATAAGGAACAACATCAAGTTGCACCCTTTCGTCTATAAAGAGATCAGGGGTTTCGGTCTGCAAAGCCAGCTCGCTGTTGCCTGCATCAAACAGGCTTGCGGAATGGTCAAGAGGGCCAAGAGCAAACCCGCAATCAACAGCTTTTCTATGCGATATAATTCTCCGAGAAGTTTCTCTTTTAAGCATGGAATCCTTGGTCTTTCTACAATTGAGGGCCGAAAGAAATTTAATATCACGCTTCCCGAATACGCCAAGAAATACATCGCTTGGGAAATTGATGAAAGCGTTCTTTGGTCGGACAGAAAAAACAGGATTTTCTTCGGCTTGTGCCTTTCCAAAGATATTGACATCCCGATACGCTCTGCTCAACACAGGCAAGTTCTGGGTGTCGATGTCGGAATAAAACATCTTGCCGTCACATCCGATGGCAAATTCTACGGAACCGTCATCCCTAAGATGCGCAGGCATCAGGAACATATTGCTTCCCTGCAGAGCAAAGGAACGAAGTCTGCCAGAAGGCACCTCAAAAAGGTCTCTGGCAGGTGGAAACGTTTTATGCGGTGGAAGAACCATAACATTAGCAGGGAAATCGTAAACAGTTTGGGAGAAGGCAGTATAGTCGCATTGGAAGGAATAACAAACATTCGTTCCAACAAGGGCAGGAAATTCAATAGGCAATTGCATTCGTGGGCTTTCAGGCAACTGCAAAGCTATATTGAATACAAAGCTATTCAAAGAGGCTGCTTGGTTGCCTATATCAATCCACGATATACAAGTCAAACCTGCCGAATCTGCAATGAAATCGGGACAAGAAACAAAGGATTTTTCCTTTGCAACTCCTGCGGTTATTCCTGCAACGCCGACCTTAACGCCTCTTTCAACATCAAAAACAGGGTCAAGCCACTGGCTATGGCCTTCGGGCTGAATGTAAACCAGCCTATCGTAGCAAGCGGTGGATTTCTTAATGTTAAACATTTTGAATCTCCTGATCTTAGTTACAATGCCCACAGGTTTTAGTTGTGGGTAAGTTTACCGCGAAACCTTTTCCGGAAGACTGAACGCACTCCTAAGTTCGTTAAGCGTCATGTTCATCCTTTCTTCGTTGCGCTTAAGCATTGCGATCCTGCGCGCCTTATAAAAATAATTCAAATAGACAAGCAAAACCAGCTTCACAAACGGGTTGCTGTATTCGAAATCGGTTTGTAGTTGGGCGTACATCATCATGCGTACCGTGCCTTGTTTTGTCTCAGCGTGCTGCTTTCCCTGGTAGCGAATGTTTATCAGCAGGTTTGTAAACCCGTCCTCCTCCCTCCTGAAATCGATTTCGGTGAAAAAGGTCCTGACAACGTCTGTTACATCCCAGCGTATATCTTTTTGCGTCCAGCGTGTACCGCTGATTTCGAAATACTGGCGTATTAGAGAGTTTGCCTGGTTTACCATTTTCCACGGATCCGGGCCTGTGTAAACCATGTCAATTTCCCTATGAGGTGCGAACAAATCGTCTGCGATACGCCATCTTGGCATCCAAATCATCCTTTGCCAGGTTCAACTACCCTGAATTCTTCGAAAGCCTTTTTGAGCTCTATCTCCATGTTCCTTATCAGGGCACGGCCTTCGTGGAGATATTTCAACCGCTGCGTTTTGTAGAATATAGTGTGCCACAGCATCCTTATCATTTCGTAAAATATGCTCCTCTGCCACAAAGTGTCCTGAGGGTATTCTGTTCTCAATGTACCGAACAAGCGCACGCGCGCCCCGCCTTCGCCTTTTGTGCTTTGGCCGGCTAATTCGACAGACATGCGGAAATACGTGAACCTGTCCAGCGGCTTTGAGATTTCCCAGAAGACATCGAATTTCTGCGTGTCGCCCACGTTATCCCATTTGAACGTACGCTCCTGCACCTGGCCGCGGTCGACAGCATAAACGAGCGGTATAAGCTCTGACAGGCGTGTGTAGAACCGCTCCGGCTTCGGACCGCGGTAGTTCATTACGAGGTAGTACGGGTCAAATCGTATGAACGGATCTTCGATAACAAGCTTTGTCCTTGCAATTACCATTCCAGAACCTCACACTCTGTCGCAAGGAAGCCTACGCCATTAATGGATGGGAGGAATTGCGACATTATATCGGAACTCTGCATATCATACATTTTATATACGCCTTTTTTCCATATATTTTTGAACCAATGGAGCGGAGAAATCCAGTTTTCCATTGGCGGATTCGCGGTCAGCCGAGTCGGTTATCCCGATGTTATCATTGGCAGAGGGAACGGTGTTCCTAATGACTCCGATTTTGAAGGGACTTAAATTGGTATCCATAAGACCAACCCACATTATTCATTAGTGGGTAGCTGACTTATTATTTAATCTTCTGCCTTAAAATCTAATTGAAATCGTCCGCTTTTCGCTTAATAATTACATGCAAGAATAATACAAAAGCAGACGATTTTATGCCTTCGGATTCGGCTATGGTTAAACTCTGGGCCTGGTCGGTTGCGGCTGTCGTGCTGCTGCTTTTTTTACTGGTTAACGGGCCGCGGGGCATTTTGGACGCCTTTTCAACGCTTAGCATTGCCACCGGGCTGTTCATCATACTGGCTCTTTTTGTTATGGCCGAAGGCAAAGAGGCGGTGGGCACAGGGTTAGCCGTCGCTTCGGTGTTGATCGTAGGCGGCTTCCTCATAACCTCGACAACAGGCTTCACGGGCATAGCGACCTTTATGGTCGTTTTCAGCGCAGTGCTTATACTTGTTTATGGATTCACAGAGAAGAATAACCCGGACAAGAACATCCTGCTGCTTACGGTTGCGGCAGCCGTGGTAATATTCTTTGGGGGCGCGGCTCTTCCGCCGGAACTGAGCGTAACAGCTACGGGTTTGATGCTGATTATCACAGCTTTCGGCGTGATGACATTCCTGTTTTCCAAGTTTTCGGATAAGGAAAGCGGCTTGAAATGGGCGTTTTTTGTGGCAACCCTTTTTGTTGCAGGCGGCTTGCTTTTCGTTTTCGCTGGATTTTTGCCGGCGTTCCTGTTTTCCCTGGCCGTACTGTTCGCTTTCAGCGCAGCAAAAATATTTCCCGGCTCCACTTCAGAGGGTAGTATAATATCCTGGACCGGAACCTCGGCTGCTGTGCTGGCAGTGTTTTTCCTTTCCACGGTGCAGGGGCTTTTCCCAGGCCTTCTAAGGGGATTTGCTCTGGTAATGCTGGCCGCAGGCCTGATAACAATAAAGTTTTTCCTAAGGATAAGCGAAAGGGAGATTCCTGGCATAACCAGTTCAGGCCTTCTTCTGGGAACCATTTTAACGCTGGCCGGGCTATATTTAATATTGTTTTAGTGGTGCGAAATGGTCGAATTCACAAATTTTGACAGGATTTTCCTGAAAGTGCTTGGAACAATGCTTTTTGCGCTCGGCGCTTTCATGGCCGCGTATTTTCCAGCCCGCGACTATGAACCAAAGTACAGGTTTATCGGGGTTTTGGTCCCGGGGACCATGATAATCGTAGGGCTTTACCTCTGGAGCGTCTAACTGAAGCATACCGCCATAGACTGAAGCATATCGTATACTGTATCGATATGCTTCCAGCTTTACGCTAACTTTTTTATCAGACGACATATATAATTATTACTTGGATAGCCATGGTTTTTGAGAAAGTTGCGGGCCTGTTGCTGGTAGGCGCGGCCCTGTTCCTGATAGTTTATTTTCCGGAAACCGAGGACTCGGAAACTTCAGGGTTCACGGCGCTGGGCATATTTATCGGGCTGTTCCTGCTTGTGATGGGAATAAGGCTGTTGCTGGGATGAGTGAATGGTAGATTTTTTGCTAAACAGGATGAACGGCGAATTCCTTTTCACATACCCGCCGGACCAGAACGGCATACAGGACTCTTTTGGATTTTCCGGCAATTATCCGGGCATACTCATAAACCCGACAGGGCCGCTTGGTTTTATCTCGCTCCTTTATATTAAAACCATGCTACAGCTGCCCAAGTGGGGCTATGGTGTTTACAAACACATAGACAGTTTTGAAATAAATCCCACGTACCGTGAGTATTACGCTGCCACTCTTGCGACTAAACAGGACCTTGAGGGAAAGATTAAAGCCGGACTGGAATCCGCATCACGGGCGATAAGCGATTACGAATTGTTAGCCCACGACCACAGGAAATACGAGGATTATCTTACGTACCTAAACAATTACGGGCAGGGTATGAAAGATCTGGAAAAGGCTAGGAAGGAAAAGAACGAAGACGGCGCAAAAAAAGCAGAACGGATGATTCTCGAAGCTAACACATCGTTGAAAGCCGTTTTCATAGACCAAGTCGATGTCCATACGGGCGAAGGCGTTGCGCTTAAACTGATAGTCAGCCGCTGGCCGAACATTATTGTCGACTTTATGAAACTTGAGGACGACATGACAACGTCCGAGGACATTGTGAAAAGGCTGGTTCCGAAAATAACAACCGCCGAGGCTGTTGTTTTAGCGACCAAAAATAAATTGTTTACCCGATGGAAAGAGCTTTTCAGGGGGGCTGTGACGCAAAGATACCTTAACATACTTAGTTTGATGAATGCCCGCAGGAAAAGCATAGAACAATACAAAAAATGGCTAAGGCCTTACATCATACAGCACGAACTGCTGCAAGAAAGCCAGGAAAAGGGCGGATCGGCTTTAGGACCAGCTTCCGGATCTTCTGCAGGCCAAGGCGGAAAAAGTTTAACACACAGGCTTAAGGCCGGCGCGCACGCCATGTCTTTCCATGATATCGCAGCTTATGCATGGAAGCCATTTGCGCCCGGCGACATGTACCGCGCGAGCGTGGAGAGAAAAGAAATAGATGTGAAGCTGGAATTTTTGGGTAAAGACACGAGCGACAGGGGGAGGGCTGAAGATACGGCTATACTCCAAAGGTTCGGGTTGAGTTACGATAATGTAAAAGGCGGAAAATTCACGACGAATTTCTGGCTGAACCCTTATGATATTGTTGCAAAGGTTGGATTGTACGGCGAAAAGGCGGGCAGCAAAAGCGGGCGCATAGCTGACGGAGGAAAATGCCTTGTAGACGAATATCCGTGGATAAAACCAAAGGAGATAGAGGCGCAGGCGATAAGGCTGATCAAGGATTCCGAGGGCCAGCAAAGAAATTATTACAACACCTTGTTGCTGCACCCGGACTATATGTATTATATTCTTTGGGATCTGATATTCTCGCGCGCAATAATCAGCATCCCGCAGGGCACGGTAGACGACGGTTTCGTGTTTATCAAAATAGCGTTCATAAGCCAGAACGTTTTGCTTGTGAAACTTATCGAGCGCTGGGCCTCGGAGCAGAGATTCGACCGCAATGTGGAAGAAGTTTTAGGTTTAACAGCCATAGACGAAAAAGAAGACATAGACGCGTCGATAACAGGCAACATGGAGGTTGAGGCTAAAAAGAAATTTTCCGCCCTGTACGAAAAGGCGGACGGCAAGGATAAAGGGAAAGAAGAAAAAGGCTTCGACTTTATCAAATCCATCGAGCACAGATTAAACGAGCTTAGCAACGGGCTGCAAATTTTCGGCATGAATTTCCAGCTTTTCAAGAAGGGGCCTTATGAAACGAATTTAAGAGACCGCATAACGCGCCAATTCTCCAAGGCCTTTGCGGACACGTACCGCGACGAGTTTATCAGCTGGTTCGAGGACGCGGCAAAAATCGGAGACTAAATAAGCCTTTCTTTTTTAAAAAAAGAAAGCCTTAACAGCGAAAATCAACGGATTTTCGCGTGTAGGAAACTAAAAGTTTCCTACAGGGAAAGAAAAAATCGTGGTGAAATAAAATGGTTTACACAATAGGCGTGTCAAGCGGCTGGTGGGGTATAGCCAAAACGCCGGATTTACTGGGTCTGGGGTTAAAGGCGATGAGCGCAGCCACTTATGGGGTGACTTTTGTACAATTAGACATAGAATCGCCGTCAGAATTCATGGAGCCTCTGCTTGAACAGCAATTAACTATTGCGCGCGAAGATTTGGGATTAAATTACGGCATACACGGCGAGTTTGACTTAAAATTAGAACATGCCGTAAAAGACATCTGGGACATTTTTCACGAGCGTTTGGTAGACCACATACGCGGCGCTGTGAGAACGAAAACGTCGTATATGCATTTCCACGCCTCTTCCGAGCCGCCGCCGACAATCGGATCTTCAATGTTAGGTTACAGGTTTCAAAGATTAGTCGCGCCAGACGGCAATACATTGTACAGGATATTGAACTATTTTACAGCCAGCGGGGAAGGCGAAAACAGGAAATTCACATCGAAAGAATACCCGCATCTTACACACGAACAAATCGTACTGGTCAGAAGAATACTGCTCGAAAACTTCGTAGTGGGTGGCGGGCCGGAAGCGACGGATCCGCGGCACCGGGAATTCCAGGACAGGGCAAACGATTTTTTGGCGCCGATCGCGGGCATAGCCATAGGCGAAGTCCGCGAAAGCATAAGCAAGATAATGTGGCAGGATATGAAAATAGACCTTGAAAAAGATCTGCGCGCGCTCGGCCCGACGATACAGCTGCCCGGCGAGCCCCAGCCTATAAATACCGAGGACTTTATCAGGCAATCCACCGAACGGATAAACAGGGGAACACTTCCAATAGATAACTATGTTACGATCATAATCAACCTTCTTAACAGGCACGGAGAACAGCTGGATCAGTATTTCATCCGGATGAGGAACAGGGTCAGGGAAAAGCTGCACGATTACGCCGAAGGGTTTATTAAAGAGGAAATGATCAACAAATACGTTCCGTTTTTCGGCTATGATGAGAGACTGGCGTATGAAATTGTCGGCAGACTTCTGCAAGGCTCCACGCAATGGAAAATCATATGCCACACCGATTATGTGCGCGCCCAACTAACAGCCCAGTTCAAGGCCGAAGGAAAGGCTTTCCGCGGCGATGAGGACATTACCGTTGATAATTTGCTGCGAAGCCATGACCGGCGCGTGCAGGCGTTAGTATCCACAGTTGTGGCCATGGAATATATCAACGGCCATTTCTCCGCATCAATGCAATACAGAAATCCTGATACGGGAAAATTTACGATTGAAAAAAACAAGAACGGCAAAGACCTGAATCTTAAGGAATACATAAAGGAAAACAAGTTCGTAGTGACGTTTGAGACGCCCCAAATCACGGAAAAACAGGAAGGCTTGCTGAGAATCGTGCGTTCTGAGCACATTTACCACCTTGTCAAAAAAATACGCGAGTTTAACGGCGACGCAAATTACCTTTCGGACCTGGTTTTCATTTCACTGGATTTCGAGCACATGCTGACACACAACTTGAACATCGACCTTGAGATCACGGAATTACCGCAGGATGGCGGCGCGTTGTGCAAAGTCATTCATGTGGGGCAGCCGAAACCGATACATCCTGCGCACGCACCCATATACGTGGGCTCGGAGGCACAGGAGTTGATTTATCGTTACCTTTTCGAATTGAGGAAAAAAGGATTCAAGGACGGGTGGATTATCTTTGAAAGGGGAGGCGGGCAGAGCCCGTTAGAGTGGATGCGGTCCAGCGTTTATGCAATGAGACTGATTGTCGAATACCTTGAAAAAGAAATGGATCCTGACAAACTGCCGCCGGAATTTTATGGCATTTCACCCGAGTCAGAGTTTTCAGAACAGCGTCAATTGGTGGTCATACAGAACCATTTTTTTGCGCCGCTTGCCGGAACGCTAGCGGTCCCGGAAGAGGAGCATACATTCCTCGGGCGCACAGCCACGGAAAGGCCTGGTTTGGCTCCTGAAAAATGGAAGAAGGAAGAACTCCGTTAGAAGTTTATATTATAGCATGTCTTTTCTTTAATGGCTGAGGTTGTCAGATGGAAGCAGAAAAAAAGGCTAATGAGGGTTACGAGCCGAAGGCGCGCGTGTCCAAGGCGATGAAATTCGCAAAGATCGTGCGCGACCAGTTTCCCGATTACGTAAAAGGCATACTGCTTTTCGGTTCTGCGGCCAAGGGCGCAAAAAAGGCCGGCGATGTTGATGTGCTGATTATCCTTGACGACACAGACCCGAAGATATTTCCCGAACAGATAGACCGCGTGGACGAAAACATAAGGCTGATAGCGGATAGGATCGGGGATTTGCACCCTCAAGTCCATACGATAACGGATTTCTGGGACTGGATACGGCACGGAGACCCGATACTTTTTAATTTTTTGCGTTACGGCTATCCGATTTACGATGCCGGATTCCTAAAGCCGACACAGCGGCTGTTAGAAGCAGGAAGGATAACGCCGTCCCAGGAAGCGATAAGGTTATACTCAAAGATAGCTCCGAAGAACGTGGAAAAGGCTGAAAACTATATCCGGGCCGCTATTATCAGGTATTATGATGCCATGACCGCGTCTGCGCAGGCCGTATCAATGTTAGCGTACAAACACCAACCGGAGCCAAGAGAGATACCTTCGGTTTTGGAAAGGATGGTTAAAGAAAATAAATTAAACCACAGATACGTGGATTATTACATACACGCTTTCCAGCTGTGGAAGAAAATAGACCACAAAGAAATCAAGAACATACCCGGTGACGTGCTGGAGAAGCAAAGAACAGAGGCCAACGAATTCGTGGACGTTATGAACACGTTCCTCAAAGGCTATACAGAGGAGTAACCATGGAACTTAAAAGAATTCCCAAAAGGAAATCGATAAAGGACATAGCGCGCAAACGCAGGGCGGACATGATCAAAGCGCTTACGCAAAAAATACTGGACAAGTTCGGCAAATACGTGAAGTGCGTGGTTTTGGTCGGGTCGGTTGCGAGAGATGAGTTCCGAAGCAATTCCGATATAGACATGTTTTTAGTCATCGACGACACAAAGATGAATTTCACGCCCGAAGAAAAGAGAAGGATAGACGTCGAGATTGACATAGCCGCCCAGGAGATAAACAAGGATATTATTGTGCAGCCGGCATACACGCTGACGGAATTTTGGGATATGGTGAGAACATCACACCCGTTAATTTACAATTTCATACGCGACGGAATACCGGTTTTCGATACAGGTTTTTTCATGCCGATAAAACGTCTTCTTGAGCTCGGCCGCATACCTGCGACGAAAGAGGCTGCGGACGCGTTACTTGACAAAGCGCCAAAAAGGCTACGAAGAATTACAGAGGTAAAGTTATACATGGTGGCAGAAGACTGTTATTATGCCATGCTTGACATGACGCAAGCGGTTTTGATGTCATTGGGCTTTTCACCCCCGTCGCCGGGACGGGCCGCCGAAGAATTTCGCAAGCACCTTGTTGACACAAAAATCATAGAGGGAAAATACGCAGACTGGTTAGACGGAATAAACCAATTCCGCAAAGACGTCGAACATAAAAAAATCAACGACATCAAAGGTTCTGATTTAGACGAGTGGATAAAAAAAGCCGACGAATTTGTCAACAGGATGCTGCAAATTGCCGATGCGCTTGAGTTAAAGAAAAAAGAGCGGATCGTCGAAAAAAGCTACGATGTCATGACAAAGGCGATAGTGGCGGCGTTGAAATCCGTGAACAAATTACCGGGCGACCAGGCGGAGATACCGAACGCGTTCAGGAAATACCTGGTGGAAGAAGGCTTGGTCGAAAAACATTACGCTGACATATTCAGCCATCTTGAAGACATGAGGAAAAAGGTGCGTGAAGGCAAGATAACCGAATTAACGGACAAGGAAATATATTCACACAGGGAGTATGTAAGGAAATTTATACACCACGTAGGAAAAATAGTGAAGGATGAGGAGCCGGCGCAATGATTTAACACCGCGCACTGAGAATAACTTATGAAAATTTCAAATGAAGGGTCAGTTTCGCTTCATTTACCGGACAGCAGGAAAGAAGTTTTTTACAACCCTGAAATGGAGCTTTCAAGGGACATATCTGTAGCATTTTTACAGGTTGTAGGCAACAGAAATTTTGTCGTGTGCGATTTATTGTCAGGTGGGGGCGCACGGGCGATCAGGTATGCAAAAGAGACCAGTGCCAAAAAAGTTTTTGCAAATGATGCCAACGAATATGCGGCCAGGTATGTAAAAGAAAACGCAGCCCTAAACGAGGCAGAGAACAGGGTTTCTGTGTCATGTATGGGCGCCAATGATTTTCTTTCCAGGCATAAAAATCTCTTCGATTTTATAGACATAGACCCGTTCGGTTCGCCGGTTTATTTCATGGAAGAACTGGCCAAATCGTCGAAACCGGATTCTTATCTGGCGCTTACAGCCACGGATTGCGGCGCATTGGCCGGCGTATTCCCAAAGACGTGCGCAGAAAGATACGGCATCAAACTTGATCGAACGGAATGCTACAAGGAGGTTGGCGTGCGCAACCTTGTCGGAATGGCGGCAGCGCATTTTAAGCCGCACAGCCTGTTCGTGCGGCCCTTGTTGTCACATGCAACCGAACATTATTTCAGGGTATTCCTTAAGATAAGCCGTATTGGAAAGTTAAATACAAAATATTTTTACCATTGCGGAAAATGCGGGTATTGCACGTTCAAAAGCGTGGCTAAATGCAAATACTGCAAATCCACGGCATCCAAACTGGGTCCTGTGTGGGCATCCAGCCTTTACGACAAGGCTGTGTGCCTTGAAATCGCAGAAAAACTTAAGCAGCGGTTTAGAAAATCCGCTGAGGCGAGAAAACTGGTATTTACTATACTGGACGAATGCGACCAGCCGTTTTACTACAATATACACAAAATATCCGAGCGGCTATCTGCGAATACGCCGGGAATGAAAAATATAATCCGCGAACTAAAAAAACGCGGACACGAAGCTACAAGGACACAGTTTTCCAACACTTCGATAAAAACGGATGCCGGGTTAGACAATATCAAAGAAATCATAAAGACTTTCGGTGGACAGCAACCACGGAAGCGATGACGATCAAAAAGAACCAGGCCGGCCCGATATCCGGAACGTTAGCTGTGCTGACAAAGGACCTTATCCCGAAGGACATGTTGTCCTTGTTGTTATCCGTGTTTATGACGGTTATGTTGAAATTAACTTCGTTGTTCCTTGCTATCAAACCTTTTACCGTAATTTCCGCGAACGCTGTGCCTCCGTGGGGCACGGAGATGGTGGGCGTCGTCGCGACGAGGGACAGCTCAGGCGTGAAGTTAGGATAGTAATTTATGGAATATGTTTTTGCGGCTGGGTCTTTGTTTGTAACCCTGCCCCTGATGACGGTGCTTCCGTCCAGAGGAACAAGAACAAGGTACACCTTATCCGGGTCCAAAATACATGCGGTTGTGCAGAAATCCTCTATTTGAGGGTAGAGCCCGCCTCCTGTCGTTCTTCCCAGAATGCCGCTGAACCAGGCGTATGCTATGCCTGCCAGAGTCATGACGCCTACGAGCAGCATTACAGCGGAGATTACGGTGACTGCACCTTTTTTCCGGGTTAAGAGGCGCATGAATAAACTATCCCGCCAACACGGATAAATGCACTTCAAGATAGATTGAACTGGAGTTTATTAGAAAATAGAACCGGCTTATCTCGAGCCGAGCCTTCTTGACTTGACGAATTTCCAGATTCTCTTGGTCATTTCGCTCGGGCCTATCGGCTTTGAACCGAAAACCTGTTCCAAAGTTTCCTCCCGGCCGGCAAAATTTATGGAAAACCCGCCGAATGCCTTCTTTTTGCCGCCTGATGTTTTGGCAGCCTTTTTTGCGCTTTTCTTGAACATTCCGAACATGCATTGCCCCTTATTGAATATTATTCGTAAACCGGCCTTTTAAAGATATGTGTAAAAGCCTTTTAATTTTGCTGAAATAAGAAATATCATGAGTTTTTACAGGAGCCTTGTCGACGAACTTTTTTCCGGCGGTTCTTTTCAAAGGCACACTTATGCGGAACCGGCCGCGATAGAATATGGGGGCGATAACAACCACCTTAACAAGGTTCGGTCTATTTTTAGCGAGGGTTATTCTTCCCTGAAGGGCTGGATGGCCAAAAATGGAATGCGCGGGCGTGTGTCTCCTGACCGTATAGAGGTCGGTGATTTTTTCAGGCCGGAAAACGGGTATTTTGTACGCACGCCCGAAGGCGGCTATTTTTTACCCGACGGGCAGATTGAGGCCATGAGGTACAGAGACGGTTTTGGCCGGGATGTGGTTGCTCTGGATGAAGGGCTGATACCCGGCACGCCAAAAAATAACTGGGCCAAAAATTTCTACAGTAACGCACGAGAGAACGTTAGACAGCTTTACAGCAAATATTCAAACCTGAGACCTTTGCTCAGCGGCTTGGACGAGATTTACAAAGGGATCCTTCGTACAATCCAGGATGGCAGGGGCGCGGTTTACACAATGACGCACGAACTTTCACACAGACTAACAGAGCACATGCAAACAAGAGAGGTTAACGAGGCTGCGACCGACCTTATAACCGAGAGCGCCCTTTCAAGGGACGATAGCGTCGGGGCGTACCACTATTTCAAAAAACATTTGAAAGATGTCCTGCGGTCCGCGGACACCAAGGTTTCGGATATTATAAAAAATTCCTGGCTGAGCAGGCAGATCGAGGATATTTACAACTGGAGAAGACACGGATACAGGTCTGTTTGATTTCTATAGGAACATTTTGCCTTGTATAGGAATCCCGTCCACCCGAAATTCGGATAACTAATAATTTCCAATGAACAGTATGCCGCAACAAAGCTTGCTGGAGTTGCCTTTTGCTGCGAGGCAGTTAATTGATGTTACTCAATTTCTGCCCTCGCAGCTGCCCAGCGGCAAGCAAATTTTGTGGAAAGATGCCGTAGAAGGGAGGATTGAAATTTATCAGCCGTGTGAGCGGGAAAACCCTTTAGAGGTTGAGAGCGAACCGCGAACTAATGAATTTAAATATATTAAAATATAATAAATATATATGAATATAACCACTGTTAGAGTGACCAAAGAAACATTACAAAAA
>JACPZZ010000013.1 GCA_016195275.1 Candidatus Aenigmatarchaeota archaeon
ACATGAAGAAAAACTTGCTCAATCACAAAGACAACTATCAAAGAAAAAGAAAGGGAGCAACAACAGAAGGAAAGCAAAGTCCAAAGCCGCAAGACTCCACGAAAAAGTATCAAATACAAGGATTGATTTCCTTCACAAGACTTCAACGTCATTAGTCAACGATTATTCCTTCATAGCGTTTGAGGAACTTGCCTCTCAAGAGATGTCAAAACAGGATTTCGGCAAGTCAATCAACGATGCCGGATGGAATGTGTTTGCGAATATGATCAGCTACAAAGCGGAAGAAGCTGGTTGCAAAGTTGTATTCGTAGACCCCAAGAACACGACAAAGACATGCAGTTACTGCGGGACTCTTGTAGGTAAGGAACTCTACGAGAGGATACACAATTGTCCGCAATGCGGTCTCAGCATTGATAGAGACCTGAACGCTGCGCGTAATATACTCATAAGAGCTACCGCCGGGCAGGCGGGAAGTAACGCTTGTGGAGATGGAGCAACAGTTCCGTCATTGAAGCAGGAAGCCCACATCCTTTAGGGGTGGGAGTATGTCACCTGTTCGCAAGGAACTTCTTCAGGTCTTTCTGCAGTTTTTTGTTTTTCAGGTTGGATATAGTATCCCAGCTGTGGCGCACGATTTCAGGCAGTTCTCCAACAGCTAAACGGTTTTCCAGCCACTCGATGCATTTCGGGTCTGACGGGTAGCCGGCGCCGAAATCCCCGTATTTTTCCTTCAAACTTTCTATCTCGTTATCCCTGGTTACTTTGGCTACCACCGAGGCTGCCGAGCATTCGATATATTTCGAATCGGCATAATGTTCGGCTATGACCTCAAGGCCGCCGCGCCTGATAAGATTGGCGAGCATTAAACGGAATTTGGGCAGGTTAGGATCCGGAGAGTCGATAATAACGCGGCCTATTTTTACCTTTTCAAACGACCTGTCGATTACCCTGATGAACCTTATGACCTCCAGCCTGTTTAAGTTAATTCCATCGCCGCGCTTTTTGTCTATATCCCAAGGCTCGATCTTTTCAACGACAATGTCCTTTGCGATTTTTCGTATTTCCCCCTCCAGCCTTTCCCTCTGGTGAGGCGATAACAGCTTTGAGTCTTTTACGCCCAGCTGCTTCAGTTTAGGCAGATCGTTTTCGTCGAAGACTGCGCCGCATACTACTAATGACCCTATCACACTGCCTCTTCCGGCTTCATCGATGCCTAACGTTAATGCTATATGCGATCATCTCCACCCGGTCTGATCTTTTCCAAAAACCTTTTTGGCGTTACGATCTCCACGCCTTCGAAAGAACCCAATTTTAGCAGATGGTTGTCGCCTGATACGATATAATCTGCTTTTACGGATGCAGCGCATTCCAGAATTTTATCGTCAGCAGGATCCTCCAAGACAAATTTCACAGCTTTATTCACATCCACCAGCTCTGCAATTGACAACATATACCTTACCAGCGATTCAATGGAGTTGTCGTAATCATTCAAGAATTTACCAAATTTCTTCTCTTCCCTGTGTAAGATATTCACAATCTCTTCCAATATCTGTTTGCTTACAAGAACTCGTATGCTTCCTGCCTCGGCAAGTTTTACCACGGCTTCCGGCTTTCCGTGCCAAAAAACGGCCGAAAGCCACACATTCGTGTCCAGTACAACTTTCGGCTTGTCATTTTTTCCGGGCATCTGCTATCAGTTTTTCCAGATCCTCTTGCGTAAAATGGGATCTCTTCGAGGCTTCCTTGAAAGGGCGCGTGGCTTCTTCCCAGTTCCTTATAGCTGGCATTTCAACCTTTTTCAAGAGTATAGCGTTGTCCTTGGCTACGACGGCCAAAGGCGTGCCTTCTTTTAATTCAAGCTCCTTCCTTATCCCCAAGGGTATCACAACCTGCCCCTTGGACGACATTTTTGTGAATTCAGGCTCCTTCATAATCTCCCCTGTAAGAATGTAAGATTCTGTGAAATATAAGCTTACCAGCCGGTGTATTTAAGTTCCGCCATGTTATTACATTGGTAAAAGCCAAAAAACAACTCCAGATAGCGGGGTAGTAATTTGAAATGCGATTTCAAGTTCCCTAAAGCAGCCTGGAGTGCTCGTCGGGCTCATATAAGCCTTTTCTTTTAAAAAAGAAAAGCCTTAAGGTAAAAGAAAAGTCAAGAAGCCCTAAGGGAAAGAAAGTCTTTAAGTGACCCGGAGGCCGCTGGTTCAAATGAACTTTTCCCAAAAGTTCAATCAAAATGGGAATCGTTCTGAAAATCCAGCCCCCGCTATTTCTTATTATTTTTAGGGCAGACTTGCCGCATATGTCTGCGGCGCAACCCTCTATTTTTTATCCCGCCTACAATCTTCGCAGATCAAAAAATCCATATCAATACCGGCAGGCGGCGCGTTTTGCAGCAACGGTGAGATAATAGTTTTCCTATTAAACAACGGCGACACTGCGATAACCGCATCAGACATAATTGTTGCACAGGTCGACGGCAATGGTGTTCATGATTTTTTTTCTATTTCGAACTTTTAGAATTCCTGTACCAGACCGCGGCTGCGATTGCCAGAAGGACAACGCCAAAAATTGTGTGGATAGAATGCATTGTCCCTATACCTATCGCTTCGTGGCTGAACGGCGAGAACGTGTGGTCAAGGGCAAAGTAAAGGCCAACTATGACTAAAATTGCAACCAGAACCGATTTGTTTCCAGATAACTTCACATAGATAATACGGTAACCGGCCGTATAAAGATATCTCGGGTAATAAAGGATTCTGTTATAGCTTGATGCGGCTTATCCACTCTACCTTGTCAAAGTCAGAATCATCGCTAACTATTTCCTTTATGTCAGATGATTCCATGACCGCGATATGGAAAGCGTCTCGCGGACTCATTCTATGTTTTTCTATCATATCCAAGGCTTTAAGGGGTATTGTGCTGGCCACCTCTTTCACTGACAGGTTGGGTGTGGAGTAAATCTCATAGATAATTTCCCTAAGCATTTCTGCCTTCTTGTTCTTTACCAGCACCCACATCACTTCATCCAGGCCCAGCGCGGATGTCACAGCTTTTTTGCCGTCAACGATTTCCTTGTATAGTCTGCGTGCATTATTCCCTTTTTCACCTGTATCGAAATTGGCGAAAATAAAGAAGTTGGCGTCTAGGTAGATCATCCGAAAGCCTCTTTGTAAAGCTTGTCCCCATAGACCCACTTGGAAACGTTACCGCCTGATTTTTTGGCCCTTTCTTCCATTTTTTTGACAAAGTCCTGTTCCGGCATGGCTTTTATTTCCAATATTTTATCCCTGACTTCCAAAAGGACTTCATGGTTTTCAACCAGACCCAAATGATCCCTGATGATCTTAGGGATAACTATCTGCCCCTTTTCCCCCACCTTTACTTTAGTTCGTACCATTTCCAACACCAAGTATAACTTATTCCAACTCATATTTATACTTTATACAGAGCGGCTTGGTTGGTCACATTTTCCCTATCTTTTCTAGAAACTTTCTCTCTCTCTTGATAAAATCTCCCGATCTTTTAATAAATTCCCCGTTTGAACTCACGGATCTCGCCTCCTTTCAGCCAGTCTTTTATTTCCTCATCCCTGTAATACCTTTCTCTTATTCCCTGCAATATGTTTGTATCGTGTGCTATATTTAATTCTTCTCCATTTATCTCTAAAAAAGACGCGGTAACAACAAGTGCTGTTCGCCTGTTGCCGCTCTCGAAAGGATGTCTTTGTAGCAGCCCTTTCAACAAGGTTACGGCTTTGTCGTAAACATCTGTTCCGGTGCCTTTTATATCGTCTACAATCCTTTCCAGAATCGTTCTCCCCGAAGGCATTAAAGCGCTTCTGTCAGCCTTTCTTACCTTAATTTCCTTCAGGACATTTTTGTTGACCTCAATAACGTCATCGACAGAGGGGTATTTTATCATGATTTCAGCCACCACCAGATTACTTCCTCAAAGAATACAACTTCGCCCGCCCTACTATACGCAAAATAACAAGCCCTTTCACCTCAAGTATCGCAAGATATTTCGATGCAGTAACACGGTTAACCTTATTCTTTTTCGCCACCTCCTCTATCGTCATCCCCCATTCCGCGGCGGAGCGTAAACTCTTCAAAATGCTTTCTTCCGTGCTTTCCAACTTGCGCCTTTTTGTCATTCCGATCTTTCCGGTATGCTTCGGTTTACGAAGCGTCTGTTTCAGTTTGCTTCTCAGATTGTTTTGATATGTATCAGCGTCTTCCCGCCGGATGTGCCGTTGTTCTCGATGCGCAGGTTGTACGTTCCTTTGCGCAGCGTCTCAGATCCCTGCACGTCTATGTCCGAATACTTTAATTTCAGGGACAGCAGGTTCTTGTCCCGTAACGGATAACCAAAGGACGGGTTGACCTGGGTGGTAAACGTGCCCCGGTCTAACAGCTCGGCCCGGTTCTGGAACGACTGCCTTGTGCCTTTTGTGACAATCGCATAGATCCTGCTTTCGCGTATCAGGCCGTTGACATTTATACGGTGCTCCATCGTGCTGTTCGACGCGCCGACAGAAACGCCGCCGCCTGTGCCGTATAACCCTATAACAGAGTCGTTGAAAAATGAAACGATCCAGCGCGCATTCCATTCGCTGCTCGCGTTCGTTTTGTTCGCCGGTATCTCGCCCGATATTGTTGTGTAAACCATGTGGCTTACGTTATCCTCGATGAAGAACCTTACAGTTAAGTTCGTTGTCGGAACAATAACGGAAATGGTGAAAGTGCTCGTGACGTTGACATTTTGGGAGCCGAATGTGAAGTTTGCGAACATGTACTGCGTTCCGGCGCGGAAATCGGAAAGGTTGACGAGATCACTGCGTGTTATCGATCCGCCAGGTGTTATATTGTATAGAGAAGAGTTCCAATAGTAGCGATACGTAGCATTGAACACAGTGGAGTTAAATATCCTTATTGTTAGATTGCCGTCTGTTATCGCTTGGTTTGCAGTTGATGTTACAACTGTAGTTACGGTCGCAGTTTCTGTAGTTGCGTAAGTCGCTACGTTGCTCGATATCGATATAGTTGCATTAGTGCGCGAGCTTATGTTGAATTGTGTCGTCGCATTGCGGACAATTTGCGAGCCTGTTTCGTTTGTATAATTGAACGTGGCATTTAGCGTGTACGTACCTGTCAAATTCTTGTACGTTCTGAACGTCAGATTAAGGGCGGTTATATTGAGCGAGTCTTTGCCAGCTGTGATAACATTCGACGAATAAACCTGCTCTATTCTTTGTGATGCATTGTGAACTTCGACGACTAGCCGGCCAGTTACATTTATCCCGCCAACCGCAGTTATGTTGCCTTCTATTCCAACAACATCATTCACTGTGTAATTCGCGCTTGTTCTGTTTGCATTTAATGATATAGTTGCATTTATGCGCGTGATATCGAATGTCTCGGTGTCATGGCCTATTAAGCCGTTGTTGTCTGTAACATTGCAGCGTACTGTATACGTTCCGGCGTTGCTAACAGTTACATTCCATTGGGTGAAATTGAACCTTACAGCATTCGCAGGTATCGAACCTATTGAACGGTTACTTATGTCCGGGTTCGTGAATGCCGACGCTACAAGCGCGTTATTCGGATCCACAATGCCGCATGATATCTGGGCATTCGTTATTTCTACAGAAACTTTATTTTCTACAGTTACATTCACTGTCACGTTTCGCGAGGCGTTATACTTCGGCGCTTCGACAGTTATATTTGCTTCTGCAGTGACATTGAAGGATATTGAGAAGTTTGCGCGTTCATACGTCGAACCACCGGGCCATGTGAAATTGACCCTGACCGAGTAATTGCCGGATCTGTTGAATAATGTGTCCCAGGTGTATCTAAATATATACGGCGTTGTTGCGTCAACTGTTCGCGATCTGTTTTCCAGGTTTGTCATTTCATAAGTATTGTTCCACACGGACAATGTGAAATTACCAACAACTTCTAAGTTTCCGCCTGCGGTCACATTTCCGGTTATATTCAATATGCTCTTGAATGAAAGCAGTGTCGCATTGAGCGATACGTTTATCGCTGCAGTTAAGTTCGAAGTTACATTAAACTCGACAAACTGCGAAGCGATTGTTCTGTTGCCTGTGTGATTGTAGTAAGTAAACGTGGCCGTTGCACGATATGTTCCAGGCGCTTGTCTTCCAACCGCCCATTCACGCTTGAAGTAATACCTGCCACCTTTGTTCCCGCCGTCGTGATGATATATTGCAACATCATCGAATCGTGAGCTTGAGCGTTCTGTCCCTAGCGCTATCGTTCCGCCTTGTATTATGCTCGATGCATCTGTTGTGTTAATCCTTCCTAAGCCGCCTATTTCAGCTTCGAGCCTGTTCTCGCGCACAGTTATGTTCATCGTGTACCAAGTGTCCTGCGATATGGATATCAAATTCGGCGACGCGTCTGTTATGTTCGTTGCGCCAGACCCTGTGTTCTTGTAGAATGCGAACGCGCCATTTGACGAGATATTCAACAAATAGTAACGTGTCGCGCCATCGTAGCGGAGGTATGCTTGCGTATTATTCGCGACGCCGCCAAGCATGTTAAATCTCAATGAAACAGTGTAGTCGTTCCAATACGAATTGTTATTTAACTTTGTAATTGCTCCTGTATCGCTGCTTGCATTCGATGTTTGTATATACACACCATTCTGCACGATCCATGACCCTATCGTAGCGTTCCAACCTTCTGCTGTTCCGTCGGATTCGTTGAAATGATCCTCGACAGTGTACGGAACTGTAATGTTCTGCGTTTGCGTGAATGTTGTTTGCTCTGATCCGTAAATTGCCCAATAAACAGAGCGGAGGAACATGTCTTTTGCTTCGCTTGTCCAATACGTTGCTCTGTAAGGGCCATAAACAACAACCCTTGCGCCCTGCGTCGTATTGATCCCTATTACCGTTCTTCCGGATGTTCCGTCATCTGCCAATTCAGTCCCTTTGAAATCAAACAGATATAAGGAATTGTAAGTTGTATCCTGTATTTCGGATACGTTTGTGGCCGTGTAATTATCTGTAATGGCGTGAACAGTTTTGACATTTACATCGCGTTGGAACCTTCCGCCCCAAGTGGTTGATAAATTCAAATCAACCGCGCCTTTTATCATGCCGTAATACATCATCAATAACGGCTTTCCGCCGGTTACTTGTCCCCAGATATTATTGTCGATGTACTGCATGAAGAAATTATCATACGAAGCCTCGCCCCACAATATCAAGTTATAGACAGAAGGCGTCCAAGTCCCTGCATTTACAGTGTCGTCATCGATTATCGTTACGTTGTACCCTGCAGCAACAAGCGTCCTGTTATACTCTGATTCGTAAACATCCAAACTAGAAGAATTCGCAACTATCAGGCCGACATTATCCGGATTAACCCTTCTTACCACAATATCCAATGTCCCGTTTATTTCGATGTTGCCTTGTCTATCAAGCGAACCATTAACTAAAACAGCCTGGTTCTGCGTCACATTCGCGCTAACATTAACGAACAGCGAGGTTATCGTTGCGTTGATACTTTCATTGATATAAATTGTTGTGAAGTTGCGTCCAGTGCGATAGAACGAGCGAGCAGCAGTGTAGTTTAAACTGTAGTTACCTGCGTGTATGTCCGTAACATTGTAAGAACTGGAATAATTGCCTGTGTTGATGTTTATCATGCTCACATTGCGCGAATAATACGGGACATTCTTGAATTTGTTCGCATACAAACTCGTTAAATTCATCGAAACATTCACGCTTGGAACTTCATCGCTGCGCAAATAATCTTGAACAGTGACGTTCAGCGTTATGTTCTGCTGCATGATGTAATAAGCTGTAGTCGGGTTGATCAAACCTACCCATAGGTTGCCGTAAACATTTGCAATTTGAGAAGCAGAGGATGTGGTGTAATTCTGGTCCTCGACAAACCACAAGGTCATGTTGTAGGCGCCCGGAACATCATTAAACGTGATATTGTAAATTGTATTGTTAGCGCCTGTAATGACCCCGGTTGCAGTCCAGTTTGTCGAATAGTCGCGCGTGTAGTTGAATGTCAGGTTTAACAACTTGGTCTCAAACGAGAAGAACCCGCGAGGCGTTGAGATATAACCGGTGACATTAATCCAGTCGCTGCGGTTGTAATCGCGGTTGCTGTTCGTATCATTAAGGTGCAATGTTGCAAATGTTGGCGCTTTTGGTATGTTCAATACCTTTGAAACATTCTTCGAAGAATAATTCTGCGATTCCCAGTACGTTATATTATACTGGTAAATCCCGGCAGCCAACAATATGCTTTCGTTAACAGCGATGTTCGCAGTCCCGTTCGATATTCTGGTCCCGTTTCTTGTCAAATTCACAGCAGCAGAAGAATCGCCTAATCTAACAAACGCGCTCGTATTCACGATATCGTGATAGAACAAAGGTATGTCGTTCCAGACGCCTTTCGCGGATGCGTTGATTTCGTTGGTTGACATAGAATAATTATATATCCTCACCTCGTCTATCGTGCCGTTCAAGGCGCGGCTGGCCACATTGCCCCTATTCCCTATCGTAAGAGGTATTGCTTTATTCGTGCTTCCCAGAGAGTGGGATGCTGATGCCCTCATTATCCCGTCGATATAAACTGAAATTCCGGTGCTGTTTTTCTGTCCTGCCACATGATGCCAAACGCTGTCATTAATAGCAGTTGCAGAATCAACCTTAACAATTGAACCGCCGCTGATTATTTCAAACATAAGTGAACGCGAGACTGTATTGTCTAAAAACGTACCCCAACCCTGCCTTGTTGCCTGTTCATCCTCCTTGCCAACAAAAATGGGGTAATCGCTGGCATGGTAAGGGCCTATATTTACCCAGAACGAAACAGTGAAATCACCGCTTCCAAATTTTATGCTTGCACTGTCTTCAACAGCGACTAGGTCGTTTACCCCGTCAAACGTCAGCGCATTCCCGAACCTGCCTGTTAAATTCCTTGTCGCATTGTTAGCCCCTCCTGTCCAAGTCGCGTCGTTGCCGAATCCTGATTGGTCGTAAGAACGGCCGGTCGTGTTCTCATCAAAACTAAGGTAAAGGACATTTCCAGAATTTACTCCCGAGCCGTTCGAATTGTTCATCTGTATCCCGAGTATCGGCGTCGCCTTTTGGATAGTCAGAACATATGAAACATTCGAATACGTGTAATTCGCAACATTGATCAGGATCGCAGAATAGTTGTGTATTCCTGCCGGCAACACCAGTATCTCAGACAAATTACCCGGCCCACCCGTTCCCAGCGACGTGTCGTTGCGCCACAACTGCAGCGTGCCCTCGTTGTTGTAAAGTATTGTTGTTCTAAACGCAGTCGCATTTGTCGGGTTGTTGTAGACGTACGACGAAACATCAGCCTGCGTGCCGTTTAAGAACAATGACAAGCTCGGAGAACCTTGCGGTATTGTCAGTATCTTCGACACATTATACGCCGTATAATTCTGCGTCTCCCAGTATGTCACGTTGTACTGGTAGATTCCGGCGGCTAGCAGTATAGTATCGTTCAAAATCGTGTTCGTTGTGCCATTCGAAACTCTCGTCCCGTTCCTTGTGAGGTTAACAGCAGCAGAAGAATCGCCGAGCCTCACAAAGCCTGTGACATTGGTTGCATTTGGATACGTTTCCGGTATGTCCATCCACACGCCCTTTGCGGATGCGTTTATCTCCGAAGCGGACTTGGAGTAGTTGTATATCCTCACCTCGTCTATCGTGCCGTTGAAAGAATTCCCAATTGGTTGCGCTTGACTGGGGTCGCAGAACGCCCCTATGCAGAGCAACTCGTTGCTGGTTTGTATATTTCCTGACTGTGCGTCTGTATCCTGAAGCACGCCGTCGATGTATAACCTCTGGTTCGAGCCGTCATACGTACCGGCAATATGGTGCCATGCACTGTTGTTAAGCTGGGTAGTTGATAGAGAATTCACACCTCCGCCGGTAAAAGTTGTAAAATCTATAAATCCCGGGTTACCCTCTTTTGACCTAATTGTATATGATGTCCCGCCCGCACCCGAATTAAATTTACTCACAATCGCCCTGTTGCCAGCATCGAGATTGTAATTCACCCACGCCTCTATAGTAAGTGCGCCCATCCCCTCGAAGATAGGTAGGTTGCCTATGACCACGACATCAACCTCCCCGTCAAACTGCAGCGCATTCCCGAACCTGCCTGTTAGATTCCTTGTTACGTTGTTATTCCCTGTCCATGTACCATCGTTGCCAAAGCCTGACTGATCCCTCGCAGTTTGCGTTGTATTCTCGTCAAACGACCAGTAGCCAACTAATCCTGAAGCGGCTTGGAACGAGTTATTCGTCTGAACGCCTAAAATCGGAGTCGCTCTCTGGATTGTGAAATACGAGTTAGTCGCAGTAGCGTTAGTCCAGTTCTGCGATTCGGAATAGTAAGCGGAGAAGTTGTATATACCAGCTGGTAAAGTTATGTTCGACGAAACATTGCCAGCAGCGCGCGATACTTCTGTGCTGTTCCTTAATAAAACAACCGTTGCAGATTGATCGCCCAGACGTGAAGTTATATTCGCCCACACAGCCAATGGATCGCCGTATGCGAAACCGGATGAGGTGTTGAACGTGACAGTGATATTCGACCCTGCGCCTTTGTTTAAGTTCAATATCTTCGAGATATTGTAATCCGTATAGTTCTGTGTCGCCCAGTAAGTGATATTGTACTGGTAAATCCCGGCAGCCAGGTACAAAGCATCGGTAAGGAAATTCGCAGACGAATTAGACACTCTTGTTCCATTTCTGGTCAGGTTTATCGACGCGGACAAATCTCCGAGCCTGATAAATCCTGTTATGTTTGTAGCGTTCGGGTACGTTTCCGGTATGTCGTTCCAGAATCCTTTTGCGGATGCGTTTATCTCGTCTGCTGATTTGGAGTAGTTGAATATTTTAACCTCGTCTATAGAACCATTGAAAACATTATCCACAGAACTTCCATTCAAAACCGCCCCTACGCCGAGTACATTCGAAGAATTCAGAATATCACCAGTGAACGCA
>JACPZZ010000015.1 GCA_016195275.1 Candidatus Aenigmatarchaeota archaeon
TGCAGTCGAATAAAGGGCAAACCCCAAAAGCAAAAGGCTAAATGCCCTTATTGCATTTATGTAAGGAACTAAAAATCCCAACTGTAGCGCAGCAACTGTGGAACCGAATGCAGCAAGACTTAGAGTCTGGCATACCGGGCAAACTGCGCCAAAAAACCCCAAAGCAGAACCGCCTATGGCAGTCCCTTTTGAGCCGGCAGAAGCTATAGACATTTTATATCTAAGCAACGCTATCAATGTCCCCATTAGCGCCGATGCTAAAATGATGTATGCTATATCCAAAAAAGTTATTGGGGACATTCTTACAATGCCTATGTCAAATACAGGCACCCTGAACATCCCGTACAAGAACGAGAAGAAGACGAAAATTAAAAGTGCCGTACCTATCGCAGTTTCTTTGTACCTGCTTTCTTTCAATATAGAAAGGTTGTAATTAATAATCTTCTTTAACCGCTTGACGTCCAATTAATCATCCCCTACGCTTTACTTGGTTCGTAAAAAACTATTTATTACTTTAATTTTTCTGCTTAAAAGCTTTTCAAACCTTGTAAAGGCTTATATATAAAACTAAACAAATAGCTGTTTGTGCGGAAACTGGGTTTTGAAGGCAAGGATATGGACTTGTTTAGCAAGCTTGAAGCAGACATTTTGAGCTATTTGTGGGATAGAGGTTATGGAAGCACAAATATTCTATACAAGCTTCTGGGAGAAAAGCATGATGTAACGCATTCTACCATTGCAGTGACTCTGGGAAGGCTTCACGAGAAGGGAATTTTAAAAAGAAGACCAGAAAGAGGCAAAGGCGGTTTAAGATTTGCCTATTATCCAAAATTCACCAAAGAAGAATTCGGAAATCACTTGGCAAATAAATTCATTGATTTTTTAAGAAAAGGTTTCGGCGAAAGCTGTATAGCCAATCTTAAAAAAAGGATAAAGTGAAATTATGGCTGAAGCGTGTCTTTACTGTTTGGGTGAAATAGCTGAGGTAGTTAGTTGCACTGCAACATGTCTAGCGAACTCTAATATACCGCCCGCATACCCCGGAAGCATACTTTTCGGCAGCGCTTCATTTTCAGCTATTTTCTTCTTTTTGGCGTTTCATTTCAGGAACAACGTGAAAAGGTTAATCGGCTTCAGGCTTGCCGGCATAGCGTTTTTGTCAACTGCAATTTTTACATTAGGGCTAATTTTCAGCGGGCACCTTATTTTAAAAAATCTGCCTATGATCATACCAGCAATCGGCATAGGTTCTTTTTCCGTGTCCTATCTCCTTTCGTTTTATTTAGTAAAGCTGTCCTACAAGCCAATGCTGTTTGAAAACAAAACTTTCCGAAAGTTTCTAGCCAGATTTTCGAAAGAGTTGAATATAAAACTGCCCAGCCTTTATGTTTTCATTTCGAAGGAGCCCAAGGCGTTTGTAGTCGACGGATTTAAGAAAGCCATATTCATATCCGATAGCATCATAGAAAGGCTAGGCACAAATTCTATCAAGGCCGTACTGTTGCACGAATTGTATCATCTGAAAAGAGGAACTGGTGTGTTAAAGAACATAATAAATTCCATATCAAACCTTAATTTTAAAATAATACCCGTGCCCATCAAGGAATTGGAAAGATACGAAGAGGAAGAAATTGACAGAATACTATTAATTAAACACGGTATAAATATAGGGAAAATTAAAAAGTGTCTGTGGGAAACCTAGTTGCATTCTAAGCCTCGTATATTCAACCTATGCAACTCCCTGTATGTAGACTTGCACAACAAATAACTCAACTATCCAATGTGCAACAAGAACAACATAATCCTTGACCAGATCCAATCCGGCCACTTGCACAACAGGTAACTCAACTATCCAATGTGCAACAGCGGCAAATTTTAGGCAATCCATGATATTCGGGCATTTTTACGAAAGAATTTTCCAAATACCTAAAAAATGCGCGTCGATTTATAAACAAATGCACGGATAGAAGATTTGACGGATATTTCAGCTAAGCTTCATAATCTCGCCAAATTTGGGGAGGCTGTTGGTTTTCATGCCAACAACAGGTGCAATTCCCCGCCTACTGCAGAACAACTGATCAGTGTCAGTTGGCCTTTGGCAATAGCGCCAATAACAGAAATTAAAGAAGTAGTTATATAAGCTTTTCCCCTCTAAGTGCTATGTTTCTAGCCGCATTGAGATCTGCGTCCCTGACATATTTCTCATACCCGGTAAAAACCGATAAAGGTCTGTTGAATCTGCACCCGTCCCCTTTACATGTAAATGGAGGAAAATTTTCTTTGCTCCTGTAAGAGAAATCGAAATTTTCATTTCGCAAACCGCAGATTGAACACGTTTGACTGGTGTTCTTTGGATTCACACCTTTGGCGTCCAATAGTACTCCTTTTAGTGCAAGTTTTTGGGAAAGCATATTCATAAGTTCTTTTCTTGGAAAATTTCTTATCTTGTTCACAGTAAACCAGTCTTCTCTTTTTGACATAGTATCTAAATTTTCTATATGAACACGAGAAACCCCTTTATCAATTAGGATTTCCGCTATATTGGACACTATCAGTTTGGATATGTAAGTTCTTCTGTTCCTGAAGCGTCTTACGAAGTCAATGCTTTCATCATCCATGTCGATCTTTTTTGACACCCTTTTCTGCCACAATCTGGCTTCGGAGTACCAGTTGTCATAGACGCGTCTTAGACCGTATTCTGGCTTATAACCTCTGTTTGTGTCCCTTCCATCAAGAAAATGTTTCCCAAGAATTTGCCATTTGCCGATGTCTTCTGGACACTCTTTCCGTTTCGCAACATCTATAATGGCCAAGGAAAGTATCTTTTCTTTCGAGAAACAGAAGTCGATGCCGGCCACCAAATTGTTGTTAAGTTTTTGTTTTTCTCCCATATCCTTTATAGTAATGGACACATACGGCTCAAGTTTCTGCGAGAACTTGGTGGGCTTGAATAATAATTCGTAGGATGCTATATTAGTATATTTTCTGATCAGTTTTTCTAATTCATCTCCCAGTAATATACCTTCCTCCACTTTTTTACCGAGAAAATTCTCAACAACATTATTTCTTGTGCCGTCAAGAAATTCCATTATTGTTTTATTTGCGGCATCGTCTACATTTCTCCTGAAATTCCTTTGCCTTTTTGCGGTAGAACACAGGACTTTCATTTCTCCGAATAGTATTTCGCCGTTTTTCATCACAGGCATTTTCATTTTCAGCACGAAATCATCAAAACTATCGTTGGGGTACGGAGACTTGGAAAATTCTATTAACGAATCAGTTTCTTGTTCCGCTCCCTGAGAGCGGTAAAATGGCAATGTGCCAGATCTCTTTGACGGAAGTGAGATCTTTCCCTGAAGGATTTCTCTGGGTCTGAAATTGGATGAGATTTTTTTGCTCATACCGACAACAAGGTCGGAAGGTAATCTAGTATTTTTGAAACGTGCTGAATGATACGGGATTCCACGGCTTTCCGAACTGGCGGACTTCACGTTGCCATAGTGATCTATTTTTTGTTTCTGTATAAGTTGTAAATAACTCTTGGATATAGCCCTATTATAGATGTCCCTTAAAAACTGCATGGAAAATCTCATAGAATCCAGCATTTCCCTGAATGTTACCATATCGGGAAACTGCTTTTTTTTGCTTTCAAAAAATTCGGATATTTTTTTCTTTCTTAAAGATGCCTTTTTTTCTGCAGAACCCATTTTCTTCAATTCTTCTTTTAGGCTTTTCTTAAATTCCCTGAAATCCTTCTCTATGCGTTCGTCATAAGGCCGTATCAGTCTTAACTGAATAACCCTGTCCGTAACAAGCAGTCGTTTGTCCATATCCTGTGACTTCTTCCTAGCCTCTATCCTAGGATCAGGTTTTTTTGTGATTTCGAACGTTTCATTCACCCCAGCACATCTTTCTATAACAACAATCAACGCACCTGTTTTTATACTTCGTGGGCTTCGGAAACCTCTCCGTTCCTATAATCTCTTTGACTTTTTCGGCCGTTCCGATTACATCAGATTTGTCGTGAATGGGGACTTTAACAAGCTCCCCTGATTTCAAGAATTTTATGAAGCCAAACGGCACATTATAGCCCAATGATTTTTCTATGAGCAGCCCTTCCATCATAATCTGTATTTTCTGGGTTTTGAATATCTTGTCCGGCTTGAAGCTGTATTTTGTCTGTATGGGATAAGCCTCATTTTTAGATGCGTCTATCATTATCGAATCTGCTATCGTCCTTATTCCAAGCTCTTCGGAAGAAAGGCGCACATTAAATATCTTGGGCAGCGGTGGATATTTTTTCACGATCTTGGTTCTTTTGCCCTCGCGTTTGAAAATTGTTTCTTTGTTTATACCTTTTTCTTCTTTCTTGGTAACCTGTTGGGGTCGTTTCAGGACATAGATATAATATATTATTCTGGGGCAATACACATATTTCATCAAATCCGTTGCTGTTATGTACGTTTTTTCCATTTAATCGCCTGTTATGTAGAAATCCTTTTTGATAACGGATTCTTCGTCCAGATTCCCTCTGATTATCTTCCCGCCGAAACAGGAATCGCATGAAGGAAGAACGTATACATTGTCATCACTTTCTTTCAAAACTTCTTCTATCTCCAGCGCAAGCATTTCGATCTTGTTCTTGCTGGTTTCACCGAGGAATGCGCTTTTTTGGACCCTTTTCAGGCCGTAATTTTTGCATTTTTTAGACACCTTGGATCTCAGAGAATTGTTAGTTATGTCATAAATTACCCAGTAAAGCATTGAACCACCTAATTAACGGACAATACCGGATACTCATCCGTTTCGTTTAGTAACAGGCGCACAAGCTCCCTGCACCTCTCCAATATAATCGACTTCCATGAAAGCTCGCGCCCTTTGTAACTGACTTTCCTGTTTATGATGGACAGTACTTCGGCTATCAGCTTCTCCCTGCCTTTTTTGCTTAGCATGAAAACTTTGCCCGATTGTTCAAAATCGGAATCTTCGATTTGTTTTCTGGAGAAAAGGTTTATTACCGCCCTGTCGACAACGGGTTGGCGGAATTGCTCTATCATATCCAATACGAGCGAAGGTTTGTTGTACCTGTCTGTATGCATGAAACCCAAATAAGGATCCAAACCGGCTATTATGCAGGCCCTTTCAACCTCCGAGTAAAGAATACCGTAACCGTAATTAAGCATTGCATTGAATGGATCCTTTGCCTCATGTTGCCTTTCCGTGAAAGGAAGTATACGAGAAAGGCATCCGAAATATTTGCTGCTGCAAAAACCTTCTATACCAAGCAAATTTTTCCTTAACTCTTCTATACCGCCTTCCAAAGAGCAGATTTTCAAAACCTGTTCGGAAATGTCTTTTATCTCCACCGAAAAATCCACGCTTTCCCTTGTCTTTTCAAGCGATTTCAAAAGGGCAATTTGGTTGTATATCTTGGATCTTATGATATTTTTGACAGCTTCCGTAACCTTAAGAGAAGCGTGCTGTGTAGCCTGTCTTCTTCTGGTAAGCGTAGTTCCGCCTAGTTTGCATGGATATATTCGCGCATAGGGTTTCCCGGCCATATTTATGTATAATATGTCTACGTCGTTTTCCATAGCAAGCTTTACGACACGTGCGGACAAGGAAGCGCCTGTCGCTATTATTATCTGACTTACATTATCCGCAGAAAACTCTTCCTTCTTTTTGCCTGTTGTCAGAATAAACCTGTTTTCCTCTTTCCTTATAACAGTATCGTACTCATTTACAACTATCTGCATTCTCAACTGGAATGCAACGAGATATTAAAATACATTGCTTTGCAGGGTTCCGATAAACAACGAATATAAGCAGACGCAGAATATGCATTTTGGAGATTTCAATTTATTTTGAAATTTCTGTCAACGAACAGATGGCAGACGAATCCGAGAAAACCGAACGTCATGAGTATCGTTGTCTTCAGACGCTCTTCCCAAAACAGGGATCCGATTACAAGCAGGAATAAGCTGTATATAAGAGCGGACTTGAGGTTGTGGAACGGCATTCCTTCCGCCGAGTATAATGGCTTGGCCCTTCCCGCTATCACATAATAAATCACAACAGGAGCGAAAAACAGCAGCGTATATTTTTCTTGCCATTTCCATTCTTTTCTTTTGTCATTCGTTTTTTTTACGAGGTATCCCACGTCGGGCAGGAAGTTGCTGTAGAGAAATATCAGCAATGAAATGAACAGAGGGGCAAAAATCCTTGTTTGGGTCGCAAAGCTGATTATCATGTAGAACACGGCCAAAGGCAGGATAATCCTTTTCAGGACCCAGCTAACAAAACCCAGGTGCTCTTTGACCTCGTCCTGTATCTTCTTGAAAGTGGCAAAGGGCGGTAGCCTGCTGGAAAGCAGCCTATCCCAATATTCATCCAGCTTTTTACCGGTCCTTTTTATTTTAACACCCGGATAAGCTTGGAGTGGGTAGCTTTTATTTTTTTGCGTGTTTTGGGGTCACGAATTTAAACGAACGAAGGAGATAATCATATTGGTAACATGCCGCAGCAATGCCCCAACTGTTCTGCGAACGTACATCTGGTGCAATCAACACCAACAGTAATACTTCTTTGCAAGGGATGCGGGACTTTTTTTGACGCGTCGTTGCAGCCGATAGGCGATTTGAAAACAGGTTTGGACATGGGACGCGTGCCGTCAAGACCAAAGCCGATGGAAAGGCCCGAGGAAATGCAGGCAGCCGCAAATTTAGAGGAACCTTCAATGGAAGCTAAAGAGGAACAAAAAAACGAGCGGCCGGTAAAGCGCACGGAAAACATGGCTTCGTTGTTGTCGGGTGGCGGCTTTTCTTCCGAATACGGGTGCCCGAAATGCAGCAACAGCATGAAATCAATGGCAAGCCCGGTAACCGGAAACACATTATACACTTGCGCGAAGTGCGGGTACACAGGAACTGTATACGTGAAAAACTGATCAGACTTTCAGCACTACGCCTTCTTTGACAGCTTCGTTTACTATACTTAGTTCTTTTTTTCGCTTTTCAAATTCTTCTTCGGTCAGGCAGATCACGTCAAGGCTGAATTTGCCTTCTGTCAATTTTATGACCTCTACCATTCTTTGGTGCCAGTCGTATTTGGAAAATTTGTCAGAAACGATCAGCAAATCGTAATCACTGTCTATCAGATAGTCGCCCCTAGCCCTCGAGCCGAATAATATTACTTTTGAGGGGGCGAATTTCTTTTTTACTTTGCGTAAGAACATTCTTATCTCATTTGTTTGAACAGCCATTTTAACAACCTATCCGCTGATTTCAATTTTTCCTGCGCCTTGGTTTTATCGTATAACTCGGCAGGCATAGCACCTGCAATATCAGGATATCTGGTTATCGTTGCATCTGGAGTAAGATCTGCTGCTATACGTTGGAGATCCTTTGGAAGTCTAAGCTTTTCGGCCAGTCTCAACAGATTATGTATCTTAGGAGGTGGGGACTTGAAACGCAGCATGAAAAGGGCCTTCAGAGCTTTCTCAACGGTTTGTTGAGCAAAGAAGGCGCAGGCGTAATGATTGCCGGCAGAAAGGCAGTCTTTCGCAGTTTTCATGTCAGCCGCAGCCTGTTTTATCCAGTTTGCTATTTCAGGTCTCATACTATGATTTGTTGTGATCACGTAAAAAGCTTTTTCTGTCTCATTTGATTAACGCGCCCTGGCTCACGTCTTTGTCCGGTTTTAATAAAACAACAGAACCGTCCTTCTCTGCGGCTAACATCATACACTGAGATTCAAGCCCCATGAACTTTACAGGCTTCAGATTGACGACAACTACAACACTCTTGCCGGCCAGTTCTTCGGGTTTGTAAAACTTAGCCATGCCGGCAATGCATTGCCGCGTTTCATTTCCGATGTCGATTTTCAGCTTTAATAATTTTTCTGATTTCGGCACGCTTTCAGCCGATATTACTTTACCGACCCGTATGTCCAGTTTTTTAAAATCCTCTATATCGACCATCTCTTTTATACCTCCCAATTTTTCAATGCGCTTCTTTACGGCATCGTCTTCAATTTTATTGAATAATATTTCCGCTTTTCCTGTTTTGTGCCCGGGTTCTATTTTCAATTCGCCTGCGGATTTCCAGCCCGGCGCTTTTACGTTGAGCATATCCAATATTTTTTTCGATGCAAAAGGCAGGAACGGTTCCAACAATATGGAAAGCGTCCGGCACGCGTTGGCGCACACATAAAGGCACGTTTTGTTGTTCTTGTTTTTCCACGGCTCTTCGTTCTGGAAATAGTTGTTGCATGCACTGGAAAACTCCAGTATCTTTTTAAGCGCCCTGTCAAAATGGTTGGATTCAATTTCCTGTCCGGCTATGCCGGGAATCTTTTCTATCCGTTCCAAAATTTCTTTCTTCCTTTTAGCGGAATCTTTTTCCAGCGCGCTTTCTTTTTCCGGTTCCGGGATTTTTCCGCCGAAATGTGAGTTTATGAACGTTAACGTTCTGTTTACGAAGTTCCCTACATTGGCTACAAGTTCGTTGTTTATTTTTGCCTGAAATTCTTTCCAGTTAAAGTTGATGTCCTGCTGCGAATAGGTGGTTATCGAAGACAGGTAATAGCGCAGATAGTCTGCCGGAAATTCGGCTAAAAAATCTTCCAGCGAAATATACCAGCCCCTGCTTTTCGAAAACTTTTTATTTTGAAGCATCAGGTAGCCGCGCGTAGGTATGTAATCAGGCTCTTTAAACTCCTTTGTCGCGAGCCTTATAGCCGTCATGAACAGGTAATGGTGGTAAACAATGTCCTTGCCTATGTAATGGTAAATTTTGGCGGAATTCCAGAAATCCCTTGCCTTTTTTTCGCTGCCAAAATATTTTATTGCAGTCGAGGCGTAGCCTATGGCATTGTCGAACCAGCCGTAAAAAACCTTGTCCTTTTCGCCGGGCACAGGAACACCCCATGGTATGTCGCGCGTTATGTCCCAATCCTTTAGCCCTTCGTTTATCCATTGCAAGACGTAATTTTTCACATCTGACTGAAGGTTATTATTCGCCACAAGCCATTTGCGCAGCTCCTCTGAAAAAGCGGATAACTTAAGGAAGCAGTGCTCGCTTTTTTTCTGCGCCGGCTTGCGGCCGCATAGCGCGCAGTGCTCGTTTTTTATTTCGCCCGGTTCAAATACACGCCCGCATTTCTCGCAGCCGTCCGAATACTGCTCAGTTGCGTTGCAGTGCGGGCAATCGCCTTTAACATAGCGGTCCGGCAGGAATTTTTTGTCATAATCGCAGTATGGCTGTGAGATTGTTTTTTTGAATATGAAGCCCTTTTTGTCGAGCACATCGAAAAAATGCTGTGCCAGTTTTATATTTTCTGCCGAGCTTGTTTTGTAAAAAATATCGAAAGAGATCCCGAGTTTTCTGAAGTCTTTCTGGTCCTTTTCATTCCAGAATTTGACATAATCCTCCGGGCTTTTGTTTTCCTTTTCGGCCTTTATCAGTATTGGCGTGCCGTAATCGTCCGACCCGCACAAAAACAGCACTTTGTGGCCGGTTGAGCGCAAATAACGGGCCAGTACGTCTGCAGGCAGGTATGTTGAAGTGATATGGCCAAGGTGTATCTCGCCGTTGGCGTAAGGCAACGCAGAAGTTATAACAGCGTTCCCAGCTTCGACTAACGAACTGTTCACTCTTCTGGGAATCTTGGCATCAAAAGCAACCACGCCTAATTCATTAGGTCGTGCGTTGTATTTAAGCGTTTCCCGATTCAAAAATACCATTATGAAATTTGAGGAAGCCGCCGATATAAGCGAATCCATAAGGCGCATAGTAGCCGCATTGGACTTGAGAAACATAGACACGGAAAGGCTTTTCTGCATGCGAAGCTTTGGGTCAAAAGGCCGGTCGATAGCAAGGATCTGGTCCATGCCGAAGATCTGGCAGAAGGCCATGGGAATAAAAGCGCACTACGTTATCGAGGTCATATCCGAAAAATTTGACAGGTTAAGCGTAGAGGAGCGCGAAAAAACGCTGATACACGAGCTTCTTCACATACCAAAAAGCTTTTCCGGCGGGCTGGTCCCGCACAACTGCTTCGGGAAAAAAATAGACCGGCGCTCCGTGGACAAGTTATTCAACCAGTATAAAAACAGTTTGCGCTTAAATAACTAACCCCCGACTCTTGTTTTATGAGATTTGCCGCAATGGTAGCGCTGTTGTTAATGGTGCCCCAGTTCACGCAGGCGGAAGATTATATAAGCCCTTCCATAATGCGGATAGGCCAGGGCATAACCCAGGAAACATCATCCATAAATTTCCAGAATTATTCGTATCTTGACAAACCTTTCGGAAACGTCACAGTGAATGTCAGCGTCAGTTCGTATCCTATAGGCAAGCAGGTCAAACATGAGTTGTCCATTCATACGTCGAATCCGACCTCGAAATACGCAGCAATAAGCGTAAGGCCGCTTTACTGTAAAACAGGAACAGACGATTGCAGGCTGTTTGAATGCGATTCTTATTCAAGCTATTCAGATTTCCGTCCGTACGAATCGAAAAAGAAAACGTGCGTCATCACATCCGATGCCTGCGCCGGCTGGGAAATACGTGTTGAGTATTCGATGGCTGGTGTCAGCGTCACAACGAAAAAAACCGTTAAATGCCCGCAATCTTTTTGCGACCAGATAACAATGTCGGTAAGCGCGCCGGAAATATCCTATTTGGGCGACAGAATTTTCGCAGAAGGCTACCTTAGCGAAATGGAAAAAGAAGGCGTCGCGTCGCAGGTAACCGTGACAGCAGGATTTTACAGCGTCAACACAAGTTCAAACGAATTCGGCTATTGGAGCGCGCCGGTTGAAATAACCAGGCCCGGTTATTATCCGTTGTCCGCAGTTTCAGAAAGCTGCGGACGGTATGCAAGCACAGGAATTCAAGTACTGCAAAAAAGCGCCAGCATTTCGGATACCGGATTTTTTGTTTACCCGAAAAACATAGAAGTGGAGCTGGGCGCAAACGCCCTGCTGGCAATTAAGCAGGACAGTTACAAGAGTACGGTTGTATCAATAACCGGCGTGCCGGAAAGCTGGATAGAGCCTGCAAAATTTGTGATGTCCCGTGGCATCAGATTTGTTTACATATCCCCGAAAGAGGTGGGAGAATACACTGTGATTGTCCGAAACAACTTCGGTGAAAAAAACGTGAGCCTTTTTGTGGCACCGGAAAAAATGATCGTAACTAAAAAAGCGGAAAACATGCCAGTCGCACTGCTGATTTTCACGGTCGGCCTGCTGTTCCTGTTTTATTCGAAAACCGCTGCCAAATCGCAAACTGCAAAAAGGAAAGCATATCTGGATATTGTGAAAAAGGAAATAGAAGATTCCGGCTGAATTTTTCATTTGGACGCATTGTTAGCCATTAAATCTCATTCCAAGCATTTTCCTGTCACTTATGGCGAATAGGTATTTAAGCTTTAGGATATTCGTAATGGATAGGCGGTATTATTGAAAAAAACTCTCGTGTTAATTTTACCTTTGGTGCTATTTTTCCTGTTATCTGGGTTTGGGTCTGCCAGCAAAGTTTCTATAACGCCTACCATAGCCGACATGGGCGTGTGCACGGCATCCTTCACGAACCAGCTGGTTAAGATAACAAACACAGGCCCGGTGACAGACACGTACAAGCTTAGCTCGGATTCCGGTATGGTTGCGTTCGCCGGTTGCACAGCGGGCACAATAAGCAGCAACGAAGTTGCGCTGGCCGCGGGTGAAACTTCATTTTGTTCGGTTTTCATCAACCCTTTGAACAGCACCGAAGCAAAAAAATACCCGGTAACAATTAATGCAAATTCGGAATCGTCGGCCGACGCAGCTAGCGCGAAAATAAACATCGACGTTTTGCAGTGCAATGCGGTTTCTATTACGACTCAGGAAACCCTTGGTATTTGCGCGCGCGAGAAATTCTCAACACCTATTGTTATAAAGAATGTGGGTAAGGCGGCTGAAACGTTCAACATCTCCGCCAGCGTGGCAGGCAAGTTCGACAGGACGGAAATCATTCTGTCGCCCGGGCAATCCAGCGTTATAAATTTCGAAAGTTCCTTTGAAAAGGTTTCTAACAGTACGATAAAATTTGTTGCAAAATCCAACCAGTCCTTTGCCTCGGCAGAGGCCACGCTTGATGTGAGCGTCCAGGAATGTTTCAGGTTCGGCGCGTCACTGACCCAGCCTACAGCGCCTATATGCTCCAGAAGGCCTGCCGTTTTCGAGGTCAACATACAGAACACAGGCAAAAAACCCGACGTGTTCATGATAAATGCAAGCAGTGCGGAAATAGGACAAAGCCAGATCACCCTTAACGTATCCCAGAACGCCACGGTAAAGATAGCATATCAGCCGGAAAAGGACGGTAAATTCAAGCTCAACGTGTCGGTTAAATCGCTGGCAACCGATATTGTGAAAATCCTGTCAGCAGAATCGGAAGCAAAGGAGTGCGCGTCGCTGTCTTTGTCGCCTCAATCATCAGCAGGATCTGTGTGCACAGGAGAAGAGTTCAAATATGCCATGGACCTGAAAAACACAGGGCTGTTCGCAGAAATTTACAGCTTTAACGCAAGCCACGGAGTTTTGAGCGCGGAAAAAATAACCATAGAACCGGGAGACATAAAAACAATTTATCTGACAGTCAACTCAACAGGCCTTTTGCAAAACAAAACCAGCGAAATAACATTCGCATCATCCGCAGGCTCGATGAAAAACAGCACAAAACTTTCGCTTAATGTAGGAGCGTGCCACAACGCGGCCATGGGAATAATTCCGCAATCGCTGACCGTTTGCATGCCGGATAAGGCCTCGTTTAAGTTGGAAATAAACAATACCGGAAAAAGGCCTGAAATATTCACAGCATTTGCGGCAGGCAACAGGATAGCCGAAAATGTTTTGATAGCGGAAAACGCGACAAAGACTGTCGAGTTCGCGGTAGATTACAGCAATGAAACCGGCATTTACAGGATAGAGGCTGACGCAGTATCGCAGGCCCTGAACCTCAGATCAATAGCGGCCCTGGTTGTCAAAGATTATGACGCCTGCTACGGTTCAGCCCTGGCAGCCAAGGACACTGGAAAAAGCGTAAAACCAACCGATACAGCTCTCCAGGAGCTGCAGCTCAGGAACACCGGAATAAGGACATTGAATTATATTCTCCAGATGATGGGACCCCAGTGGATGGCAATTGGAATTAGCAACATAACGCTGGAACCAAACGAAACGAGCAAGGTGTACCTTTACATAGCGCCTCCTTTCGGCACCAAATTGGGGAATTACAGCACAAAGGTCATAGCGATTTCGGAAAAGGGCGTTTCATCGGACGTGGGTTTCACAGCAAGCGTGGTAGGATCCACAACAACCTTAAAGAGTGTCAACGCCACGACAACCACTTTGCCAGCCGCCGGCGACCAGCGAAAGCCTGTTGTGATAGGCATAATTCTGGCAATAGCCGCGATTCTAATTCTGAGGTATTTATTTACGAGCAAATAAAGGCCGGATAATAATATTTAATACTAACTGGAATATTATCAAGCGTGTTTGAAATGCAGACATTGAACAGTGCAAAAAGGCCAGACTATTCGACGGTCGAAGCGCCGATAAACCACCTGGGCATAATCATGGACGGCAACAGGCGGTTCGCACAAAAATTGATGCTTCAGCCCTGGAAAGGGCACGAATGGGGCGAAAAGAAAGTCGAGGAAGTTCTGGACTGGTGCAAGGAATTTGGGATCAGAACAGTCACGCTTTACACGCTGTCGCTGGAAAACATCAGGGGCAGGCCGAAACTTGAACTGGATTACCTGTACAAGCTGATGGAAAGGGTCGTTAATGGAGTGCTCAGAAACAAAAAACACTTCGTGCACAAAAACAGGGTGAGGGTGCGTATTATCGGCAGGACATCCTTTATTCCGCCGAAACTGCGGAAACTTTTGGCAAAGGTCGAGTCTGTAACGAAAAATTACGAAAATTCCGAGGCGAACTTCGCGATAGCCTATAGCAGCCGTGCAGAAATCATCGACGCCGTAAGAAGGATAGCCGAACTTGTGAAAGACGGAAAAATCGATGCTGCAAAAATCGACGAGTCCGTAATCAAGGAAAACCTGTACAACCCGGATATGGCAGACCCTGATCTCATAATAAGAACCGGCGGCGAGAAGCGTTTAAGCAACTTTTTGATGTTTCAATCGGCATACTCGGAATTATTTTTCACAGACACGACGTGGCCGGAATTTTCCAGGAGCGAGTTTGCAAAGGCTATAAACGATTTTAACCAGAGAAAACGCAGGTTCGGAGCATAAATATCTTGCGCTCTAATTCATTTTCATGGACAAAGTACTGATCGCAAAAAATATAACAAGAGAAGGCCCCGGGCTTTTGAAGGAACTTCTTGACGGGCATGGCATTTCTTATGACATTGTAGACCTGGATAAAGGGGAGCAATTTCCCAGCCCTGCCGAATATTCTGCCGTTTGCGTTTTCGGCGGCCCGGACAGCGCAAACGACAGCACGCCTAAAATGAAAAAAGAACTTTCAAGGATAACGGAGACCGTAAAAGCGGGTATACCTTATCTTGGTGTCTGCCTTGGAATGCAGACGCTTGTAAAAGCGATGGGCGGCGAAGTCTATGGAAACCCCGTGAGGGAAATAGGGTTGCGCGATCCTGAAGGTAATTATTTCGAAGTTTCAACAACAGGATCCGGAAAAGCAGATCCGCTGTTTTCAGGCATTTCATCTCCGTACAAAATTTTCCATCTTCATGGGGAGACTGTTAAATTGACTTCAGGCATGGAATTGATCGGCAGAGGAAAATGGTGCGAAAACCAGGTCGTTCACATCAAAGGAAAGCCTGCTTACGGAATACAGGGCCATTTGGAACTAACCCCGCAAATGTTTGAAGATTGGTTGGCGCAGGATCCTGACTTGGCCACGCTGGATGCAGCGAAATTGAGAAAAGATTACGGCGACTTTAGGGCAGCGTATGAAAAGAATGGAAGGCGAATGCTAACAAACTTCTTAAGCATAGCGAGGCTCATATAAGATCATGGAAAAAATAACATCCTCGGACAAAGTCCTTCTTCTCGGCAAAAGCGATTTCCTGGTCGATGTCAGCAAAGGTTTATTCCATACCAACCATGGCACGATAAACCTTTCAAAACTGGTCGGGAAAAAGTTCGGCGTGAAAATAAAATCCTCCAAAGGTGAATTATTTTTCGTGTTGCGTCCGAACATAAACGATTTCCTGGAAAAGCGGTTGGCAAGATTGCCGCAGATAATTTCCCTGAAAGACTGTTCGTTGATAGCGGGCTTCACAGGGCTGTCTTCAGGCTATAGGGTAATAGAGGCCGGCACGGGTTCGGCGTTTCTTACAACATTCATGGCCAACCTTGTGAAACCGGACGGAAAAATATTCACATACGAGCTGCGCACAGACTTTTTCAAGTCGGCAAAAAAGAACATCGGTGATTCCGGCCTGTCCGCATGGGTAGACGCGAAAAACAGGGACGTATCAAAAGGTTTCAGGGAACGGGATGTGGACATCGTAGTGCTGGACATGATCGGGGCGGAAAAGATTGTTGCCAACGCGTACAGGGCGCTGAAAAGCGGCGGCTTTCTGGCCGTATACAGCCCGTACATAGAACAGGTTAAATCGGTTTGCGCCGCGATAGAAATGGAACCGTTTACAGGAGTTCGCACAGTGGAATGTCTTGTGCGCGATTACAAGATAACCCGCGATTTCTCAAGGCCGAACACTACGATGCTCGCGCACACGGGCTACATAACGTTCGCGCGCAAAATCTAATTCCCAAGCCTTTTCCAGATTAGTTCGAAAACAAAAATTACCGACGACATGCCAACGCCTTCTGCAAAACTGACCGTGACTGGTATTTTTTCGACCATCGTTGCGTCTATGAACTGGTTATAGCCGTAAAAACCCAGGGAAACAGCCGAGTAATCGAACAGGAACCCTGCCACTGATCCAAAAAGCATGAAATTCAGGAACCTCATGCTGCGGGTGTGAAGGGTGATGACTGTTATTAGGAACGCGCAGAATACCAGGAATGCGTACCACGCCGAAACACTCACGAAAAAAACCCCCTGCGGAATTTCTCAGACGCGAAGTACACTATGATTATGTAGTTGAAGTAATTGGCTATTATAAACACGTTAGCCCCGAAAAAATACGGCCCGGTGTAATAATCCCAGAAACCCATAAGCTTTCCCAAAGGTTCGGCGAAAAGGGCGCAGAAAACGGTGAACATTCCTAATGCAACGTAGCGTTTGAAATCCTTTAGTTCATGTAGAATTATAAGGGCCGACACCAACGACGACACGGCGACGTACTGGAAATAATCGACCATAAATTATAATACTATTCAAACCATATACTATAGTTGTGATTGAACGTATAACAGCATACGGCCACCAATGCGTGACATCGAAGCATGGCACAACACTGGAACTCACGAAGGACAAGAACATGGGATGGGAGGGCCACTGTATTGTTGGAGTGAAATCTGACAAGTCGTGCCACGATTTGTCCGACGGCCTGAAGAAGGCGATTAAGGAGGGCAAACGGATGATAATAAAATTGAAGTCTGGCACAGCCTCGGACATCATAATAGCGTACGGCCACCCTCGCCTGACATTGAAGGACAGGAAGGACATAGTAATCAGGAAATCCGGTTTTGTAGACGATCGTACGCTTGCGGTCCATGCTAACAAATCCTCGAACAGCCTTGACCGTGAACTGGTCAGGAACTTGAAAAACCCGAGGCAGAAACTGGAAATCGTCATCGAATATTGAGCTGACATGTATGTTGTGTGACAATTGTGAAAGCGAGTTGGAAAAGGGCTGGAAATTCTGTCCGGTGTGCGGTGCGGAAATCGTATACGAGGACATATTTGCCAACTTGGGGAACATCCTGAGGAACATAACCAGGGAAATGGAATCCGATTTTCTATTCCGCGGCAGGGAGCAGCCTGCCTACGGCTCTGATTTTGGCAGGAGCGAGGCAGCGGAAACTCCGGCGCGCAGGGCAAGCCGGCAACCCCGCAAAGGCGGACGGGTCGTAGAACCGAAAACTTCTGTAAAGAACCTGGGCAACAGGATAATTTTCGAAGTAAAGTTGCCCGGAGCAGATCCGGACAACGTGCATCTTACCGAATTGGACGAATCTTACGAGGTTAAAGCGTATTCAAAGGACGCCGCATATTTCAGGATAATCACAGTGCCTCAGGGGTTTTCGCTGGCCGACCAGTATTTTGAAAACGATAAACTTGTGCTGGAGTTCGCGGCGTAGCTTTAATTTCAGCAGCTGAATTAATTTTATTAAATGCGAACGAGAAAACCCAGGCTTTTTAAGGGTGGGATGAGAGTGAACCATATCGGAACGCTGCAAACAAAATGCATAAATACTGGGCGTGTCATACTCAACAGAAAGGAATGCAGATGAGAACCTACAAATTCAGAATTTATCCATCAAAGAAACAAGAAGTACAAATGAAAGAACATCTCTGGATAGAGAAGAATCTATGGAATACGCTTCTTGAAGCCAACCGGAAAAAATATGACGCAGAAAGGAAATTCCTCACAAAAAACGAAATGCAAATAATGGCAAAGAACAGTGGTTTGTATTCACAAGTAGCACAAACATTATCCCATAGATTGCAAAACGCTCTTTGGCGCATGGTCAAAATGAGAAAGCGGGGCAAGGAATGCGGTTATCCCCGGTTCAAGAGCATAGACCGAATGAAGAGCTTGAATTACCCGCAAGCAGGATTCAAGCTTGATAAGAAACTGAAAGTTACCCCGTTCGGAGAAATTTCAATCAAGAAACACCGTGAGATAGAAGGCAAGGTAAAAACCCTAACCCTGAAGCGGGAATCTTCAGGCAAATGGTTCGCTACGAGAAAGTCGGAATCGATTTAGGCCTTACCAAATTCGCTGTTCTTTCAGATGGAAAGATCATAAAGAATCCAAGACACCTAAAACGACACGAAGGGACGCTTGCCCTATTACAAAAGCGATTATCGAAGAAAAACAGGGGCAGTAAAAATAGGAAAAAGGCAAAGCTCAAGGTTGCAAGACTCCACGAAAAAGTATCA
>JACPZZ010000012.1 GCA_016195275.1 Candidatus Aenigmatarchaeota archaeon
GGAGCCGCGGATATTACGCTGTGACGACAGGTCTAACGGACGTGCATACGCAGATCCGTTACGTTGAGGGTCAGGTAGAACATCACAACGTGACATTCGCCTAAGGAAACCCGCGACTTTAGTCGCGGGAGGATGTCATTCATACTCGTAATCGTTTCTTATTTTATTAATCAATACTTTTTATATCTCACCATCGTTTCAAGTTTTTTGTGGATTATTTTTTATGTGATAAAAACTTATGAACTTCAAATGAAAGAACTAGATAAAATCTCCAAATGAGTATTTGATGATGAATATCTTCATAGTAACTGGTCTGGGATAGACAATTAAGAAAAACCCAACATTCTTGAAATAAATGCGAATATCGTAATCAATGAAGAAATGAAACCAACTGTTGTTACTGTTTTACCAAAAATTTGCTTAATTTGATTCGAGCCACGATTTTATCTTCTGGTATATCGCCTTTAAAGGCTATAAAAGAACCAAAGAGTGTTATCATCGGACTAAGAATTATCATAGCAATAGAAGATAATAATATAATTTCAATTCTAAGATAATATTTAGGTGAGTTGATGGAAAAATCTGCTAAAAAGTTAAAACGTGAAAAATTGGTAGAAGAATTTGGGAAAAACCAAGGAAACTTCTCTATAATCCAGCGAGGGCTCAAATTTTTTATTCGTAAAAAACGTATCGCCAAAAGACCATGAATTTGACACAAAGCATATAATCTATAAATACCACCAAACCCAACACGCTCGTATAAGGCCGAAGGATGCGCTTTTTGGATCTTAAAGGCTATATATACTACTCGTGGGTATACTATCTCATATTTAGGATTGAACAATCCTAAAAATAGGGTATATGGGAGTGTACGGAAATGCTGAAGAAAGAATACGAAGTGCTGCTGCAATTCGCCAGGGCCCCATGGAAGAAACTGACCTTCAAAGAGGCGAAAAGGCTGTCGGGAAAAAAATCGGAAAGCTATGTCTATAATGTCCTGAAAAAATACGCAAAGCGGGGGATATTGGGCGAGGAAAGGGCTGGGAATGTCGTCCTCTACTCGCTCAACCTGGAATCGCTGAAAACCCGGGAATACGCGGGATTTGTTTCCGAATACTCATCGTGGGGCAGGAAACACGTCCCATACAAAAATCTGGAAAAGATCGCGTCCAAAATACCAACAGCCTTCTACACGCTTATCGTTACAGGAAGCTACGCAAAGGGGACGCAAAAAGAGGATTCTGACATTGACGTGGCCATCATTATCGACGATGCCGCAAAGCCAAAAAAAGTCTATGCCGAATTGAGAATGGAATGCGAGCTTAGCATACCTCCGATACATCTTTATGTATTCAAGGGATCCGAGTTCTTGCAAATGCTGATCGATAAAAAGCCGAATTATGGAAAAGAGATTGCGAAAAATAATCTTATACTGTCCGGGGGGAAAGAATACTATAAGATAATGCAGGAGGCGGTTGAAAACGGATTCGATGGTTGAGATATTCATCGACAGGGCGAATAACGAACTCCTGGCTGCAGAATCGCTGAAAAAGCTCAGCGAAGAGGCGGTGTTAAAGAAACAATTCCAACTCCCCACCAAGATAACTTTCTACAGTTCCGTGATATCGCATTCCTATTATGCGATTTTCTACGCGGCAAAGGCAATCCTGATGAAGAAGGGTATCAAGACGTCCGCTCCTGAAATCCACAAGAAGACGATCGAGGAATTCGAAAAGAACCTTGTAAAGACGGGCATTCTTGATGTAAAATTGCTGGAAATATATAAGACCATGGCCGTGAGGGCGGACGGCCTGTTGGAGATATTCAAGGACGAGAGATGGAAGAGAGGCAACTTTACCTATAACACAATACCGCAGGCCAACAGAGAACCATCCGAGGACTCGCTGAGTAATGCGAAGCTCTTCGTCTCGAACATATCCAGGGTAATAGATGGCATGTGAAACGAGCCATAAGTATAATGACAGGTTTTATTATCCCGGATGTCAATAAATATAACCTGCGCCAATACACTACTATCCAGTCGGGGAAGTGCACGTTAGTTCTAACAAGCCCGTTGGGAGCAAATTTTACTCCTTTTCATGGGCACGTATAAATAACATTTATTTTTACGTGTGCCCATACAGCCTGAAGTTACATACCGTTACTTTAATTACAAAAAGTAAAAATTTGCGCACAAGTAACGGTAACAACAACTCACCGGGGCTGAACAATAAGTATATAAACCTAAGTTAATACATATTAACTATGGTTTATATGTATAAACTTAAGTTAACATCACTTCAACAGAAAATAATGCATTTCTTTTTCGTGAACGCAGGCAAAACGTTTAATGCACGGGAGTTATCCATGTCGATTGGGGTAAGCCAGCCGGCAATTGCTAAAGCGATTCCGCTACTGAAAAGCAGGGATTTTATCAATGTGTCGAAGGATAAAAAATCCAAGAGGCTGTCGATTGAGTTGAACAGAGATAACGTCCTTGTCATCGGCATGAAAAGGGCGGATAATATCGGGCAACTGTATGAATCAGGTTTAACCGAGTTCCTCAGGGAAAAATTTCCGGGCTGCGCCGTTATCGTGTTCGGTAGCTTCGCCAAGGGCGAAGACACCCATAAATCGGATATAGACATAGCCGTTGTGGGCGCGAAAGGCAAAGCTGTTGATCTAAGCGGCTTCGAAAAAATATTTATGAAAGAAATAAGGATTAATTTTTACAAGTCATTCAAGGAGATAAGCAAGGAATTGAAAGGCAATATCCTCGGGGGAATTCTTTTGTCTGGATGGATCGAATTATGAAGCCTCTAAAAACGTTTGATGAATATTTGAAAGAAGGAACCGCAAAAAAGCAGTCACCAGATAAATTAAGGGCGAGATCGCTTATCGCCGAGTCGGAAGATTCCTATAAGATACTCCTTTCCTTCATCGAGAAAATGGGGCTTGACGACAAATAGGCTTCAGCGATAGGGACGTGGATTTTGCGAACGATCTGCGGTTCTTCAGAAACGGGATCATGTATTACGGGAAAAAGTTTGACAAGGCGTACGCCGAAAAGGTTCTGGAGTTCCTAAAAAGAATATACCCGTTGCTTAGGAAATAAGCTATTTATGCGCTGTCCGCGGATTATTCATATCGGCTAAATTATACTTCGTTTTTTGTGCTTTGTTGAGAGCATTCGATCAATCGTCATCCTTTAACCCTGTGTAGAATTCCGCATAAACCGGATAATGGTCTGAAACCTCTTGCACAAAGGTTTGGTTGTTGATTCCGTACACAGAATCGAAATAAAATACGGACGCGCTGTTATTTACATATTCGTAGCTGTTGGTAGCATTCGTTATAACAATTCTGTCGTAGGTGTTATTGGTCTTAACCATAGTGTCCATATCATTGGTTATGATCCATTGAAATTCAGCTGCTTTAAACGGGTTTGAAACATCATTTTCATTGAAATAAGATCCGTCCGCGTTGAAATCCCCCATTACAATTACATCTTTTTCTTGGGGTGTTTTGGTGATGATAGAATTGACGACCAGTGTCAGGTTTCCTATTTCCTGTTTAGCGTCGTCCGGCTTTATGTGCACACCCACCAGCGTAAAATCTAAATTTCCGCTTTTGAAAGATGCTATGTACGGCTCACGCTCAAACGCATCGTTGGTATCGTTAAAGACATAACCAAAAGTGAAATTTACAGTTTTGTTGTTGTAATAATAGGCATAAGCCTCTTTGCTGGTCGTTCTTCCCAGCCTTTCACTGATAACATAAGAATATGTTTTTTGCCCAATTTTGTTTATCTCGTTTAAATATAGAATGGAGGTCTCTCCTGTAGAATCTCTTATCTCTTGCACCAAAACTATGTCAAATTCCCTGGCTATTTTTGAAATTATGTCCATTACTTCTGGTTTGCCCGCCTTGCTTTTTCCGAACACCTGGATATTGAATGCTGCGATTTTGATCTTCGTTACGTTATCCGACACCGGTTGAAGTGTTGTTGTAGGGGTAGTAGTCGTAGTTGTTGATGTCGTTGTAGCCGGATTGGTTGTGGTAGTAGGTATGGTCGTTGTAGTCGTTGATGTTGTCGGTTCCAACGGTATGCTATTAGATACACACCCAGAAACAACGATAACCAGTATTATGCCTGCAAATGCCATCTTATTTTCGATAATCATTGAATAATTAATTGCATCTGTATTACAAAAACGCATGACGTAGTACGTCAAAATCGACATCAAACAATGGAAGAAGACGCGAAAACCCCATTTTCAGCCCCGTTTTTAGCATAAATATATATCTGCCGTAAATCTAAGATAATTTAGTAACGGTGATACGATGTCTGAAAACAGCCCATATTTAGGTATGAAGGAAGCGAAAATCAAGCTTAATGGCAAATACGTAAAGGGTTATGTGCCTGACAAGACTGTCAGCAGAAAAGATGCTTTGGGTAGAATAAATAAGATATTGGAAAAGGCCAGATCTTCTAAAAGTTAGCTAAACACCTTCGAAAAGTGGTTAAAGGTATCCACATTCTCATAAAATTCCTTTAACACGCCTATTTTGCCTTCGTGTGTGATGAACAGCAGACTGTTTGTTTTTGCTATGGCAACATGCAGGCAGTCGACCATTTCCCCATGCTTCTTTATCATTTCTTTTCCCAAGTTTCCGAACTCTTTGATGTCAAGCTCTTCTATAATATCCGCCTCCAAAGCCGACGGACAGCAGATACTAGGCCATCAATAAGGGAATCGTTCAGGTGGTAACGCTGAAATTCTTCACTATATTTCAGCATATGCGTCAATTCTACAAGCGTCAGGGATGATAAAACGACTTTTATCTTGTCCTCGTGCCTTGCGCAGAAATTGAAAAACGAAGATTCGTTAGGGTATCTTTTCTTGTCCAGAATATGCAAGAAATAACCAGCCAGAATGTTGGCATCTGGATATATTGAGATTATATCAACCATAAACATTTCTTTTAGATTTCATGGCTTAAAACATATCTATTTATGTTTCAAGGTCAAATAATTTTTAAAAAGGCTAACTTTAACTTCGTTTTATTTGCCCGTTGGGAGCATTTAATTCTCAATTATCAATGAAAAATATGCACGACGCCATCAAAAAACTCTTCGGTTACGAGAATACGGATCCGTACGTTTATCTCGTCTCTACAAAATCTGGCGATAAAGTCAACGGCCAGATTGCCGTCGACGTAATCGGGTTCACGTTTCTGAAAAAGTGGCCCCGTGCTGCGATATTTATAGGGAAGGACAAATTTACGCACGATTTGATAAATGAAAGCGGCGTGTTTGCGTTGAATTTGTTGTCCGTGAAGCAGATGGAATTGGTAAGAACGTTTGGAATGCGATCCGGGAAAAACACTGACAAGTTCAAAGGCGTTGAGCACGCAGAATCAGGGACAGGCAGCCCGATAATAAAAAATTGCGTCGGTTACGCGGACTTCAGGGTGATTGAAAAAGTGGATCTCGGCGACCACACCATGTTTTACGGGCTTGCGGTGGATAGCAATATCATGTCCGAGGATACGCCTTTGCGGATTTCCTATTTCAAAAAGAACGCGCCTGTCGAATGGATAACGGAGCTGGAAAAAACTACGAAGGAAAGTTTGGTAAAATCAAAAGAATTTTTTGAAAAGTACGCCAAGCAGAAAGGTTTGTCATAAAGCCCACCACAGCCTTTCAATCTCTTTCGCATCTAACATTCTTAGATTACGATGCAGCAACTTTCCGATTTATGCGTGAAGTTGGATCAAATGACAGGAAGAGCATCAGATGTCAGACCAACCTTTAAATTCGTGTTCGTTGCTTCGGCTAAGCATTTATAAACCAGAATCATATAATGAATAGCGAAAGTTTCGGGTTTTTCAAGCCCGAAAAGCGCGTTTTATAACAAGTCCAAAAATCGGGGGTGAATGTTGGAATGGCTTTGGTTGTCAGAAGTAAAGTGAAAGATGCTGCAAAGGGCATGAGATGCTCTGGTGATTTCTTTGGTGCTCTGGACACTGTTGTTGCAAACAAGATCAAGAAAGCTTCAGAGAGGGCAAAGGGTAACGGACGATCGACATTGAGACCTGTTGATCTTTAGGTTTATCAAAATCTTTTTCTTTTTTTATTTTTTCTATCCAGCGAAGCCTTTATAACCCAAGGTGTAAATAGAAAAGTTAGTAGACCGAAACCGATGAACGGTAAACTGAAGCATACCGCCACAGACTGAAGCATATCGAGGAAACTGAAACATACCGATACAGTATACGGTATGTTTCTAGCAGCCTATGCTTCTAGCTTTACGGTATGCTTCTAATTACAATTGCGGGGGTAGCAAAGCTCGGTTAAGGGCAATCCGAAGCATATACTATGATACGCTTCAGCCGGCAACATGCGCAGGCTTGAGGGGTCTGTGGGTAGCCCTTTTCTGCTGAAAAGCGCTAGCGGAAAAGACCACACATTAGTCCCTTCGTGAGTTCGAAAACCCGACACACACCTGGTGTGTGTCAGTCGAAACTCTCACCCCCCGCACTAATTTTTATTATCCGCCCAACCCGTCCAAAACGAATTTCACGCTGACTAAAAATATGGCAACAAGCACAACCTTCCGGAAAATTTTCTGCGGTATTGCGCTTACGATTTTCTTTCCAATGTAAGAACCTGCGACTGCCACGAGGAATAACATCGGAATGTAGTAATGAAATTCCCGGGCAAGGAATCCGCTGCTGACGTAAACGGGTATCCTGGCAAGGTCTGTCATCATCGCAACAGCCGCAGCCGTAGCGACATACCGGTTCTTGGCCAGGTTAACCGCCGTAAGAAAAGCGCCCCTCAAAACCCCGCCTGTTCCGACAAGGCCCGCTAAAAATCCTGACAGCGCCCCGCCTATCAATATGCTTGGTCCTTTAGACGGCAATTTGATATTGTGCTTTGACAGCGACATGATGGAAAAAATTATCAGAAAGGCCCCCAGAATTATCCTGAAAACAGACGGAGAGAGCTGCGTTGCCAGGTAAGCGCCCGCCATGCTCAAAATTATCGAAGGAACGCCAAAGGACAGCGCAATTTTAAAGTCGATAAATTTCCTGAAAAAAGTTATCCTTCCGATGTTTCCGGAAAGATGGAAAAACGCAACAAGAACCAGTGCGGTTTTGAAATCAACGAAAAACAGAGCCAGCGGAAGGAATATGGTTGACGATCCGAAGCCCACGGCAGTTCCGATTATTTCGGATATGAAAGCAGCCGCCAGTAACGTTAATTCAACCATGTTAATTAATTACCAGTTGTCGATATTATATCTTGCCGGGTTGTTCCTATGCAGCCAGAATTCAGGTTATATGCTGTAAAGATATTTGCTGTTTGTTCAATAGTGTTTTTTGTGCAAAACTTTTACGGTTCTTTTACCGACCTTTTTTCGCTGGATTCATCAATGGTTTTCCAAAGGCCATGGACATTATTTACGTACATGTTTTTGCACGCGGACCTGCAACATTTCATCTCAAACATGTTTGCGCTGCTCGTTTTCGGGCTAATACTGGAAAAGACCATAGGCTCAGAGAATTTCCTTAAAGTCTATTTCCTGGCAGGCGTATCCAGTGGTTTGATCGGTTCGTTTTTCTACGCTTCTGTTCTGGGAGCGTCCGGCGCGATATTCGGCGCGATGGCTTCGCTGGCCTTGTTAAGGCCGAGTTTGACAGTGTGGGTCGGCTACATCCCGATGCCAATGATTATTGCTTTGTTTGTCTGGGCAGCTTCGGATATGTTGGGGTTGTTCATCCCGAGCAACGTGGCCAATAGCGGCCATTTGGCGGGCATGTTATTCGGCGCATTGTACACTCTGGCTTATCTTGGGAAGTTCCGGGAACAGCCCGCAAAGAAGTACAGGATCCACATAAGCGAGGAAACCATACGGGAATGGGAAAAGCGGTACATGTGACGCCTGCGAAAAGATAATTAACACCCGTACAAATTAATAATATGGTAAGGGCGGTTGTCACGAAGCTGATGAGGTATGCCGGCCAGGCTGTACACAGAAGAGATGTGACTATAGATCCGAAAAAACTGGACGCTGAAGTCAAAAAATTAGACAAGATGGAAACAAACCTGGAGAACGTGGCAGACAAGATAATCAGGGAAACACAGGAGCTTGAAAACATCAAGCACGGCGTACTGAAGCACAAGGACCATCTTGGATGGATGGGCGGCCAGCTCACATTTTTGGCTGTCCAGGACATAGTGGGCGCAATTTTTGGCGCCATGTTCTTTGTAATAACGCAGGAGATATGGCAGTTATCCTCTCGCCTGGGCGCATTAAACCTTGCCGCAATATCCATATTGTCATTCCTGATGGGGCTGTCCCTGGTTTACATGTCCAGGCGCAGAAAGCTGCTGTCCATCCGTTTATTCCACACGTCGTTCATGCGTGCAATTGAAATTTACCTGATATCATTCATCACTTCTCTGTGGCTCATTATGATATTCAACACCGCGCCAGATTTCACGCAACTGATAAAGCAGGCCGTTGTAGTCACGATGCCGGCGGTCATCACAGCCGCAACAGCAGACCTTCTGTTTTACTGAGTGACTGCTATGTACTCTGTAATTTTGTGCACCTCAAAGAGGGCGGAAGCAAAGAAAATAGCGGCCGTGTTGGTAAAGGAAAAGCTTGCTGCATGCGTAAATATCGTACCGGTTGACAGCGTTTACAGGTGGAAAGGGAAACTGGTAAAAAACAGGGAATCGTTGATGGTTATCAAGACAAAATCGTCGTTGTTTAACAGGCTTAAAAAACGCATCAGGTCATTGCATTCATACACAGTTCCGGAAATAATAGAATTGAAAATCTCCAAAGGCGACAAAAAATATCTGCGCTGGGTCGGTTTGTCTACACGCTAGAAATATATCTGTTTATCGCGTTTGCGACCTTCTCTTCGCCCAGTATGCTGGCCAATTTACCTATCTTCGGCCCCCTCTCTATGCCGAGTATCGCGGCGTACAGTATCCTGAAGAATTTCGCCGCATCCAAGTCGTTTCGTTTGACAATATCAAAAACCAGGGCCTGTATGTCGTCCGCAGCCATCCCTTTTTTCAGCGAACCCGCGAATTCTTTCAGCGCAGCCTTTTCATCTTCGCTGATCGGAACGGAAACAGTTTTTATCTCGTCTTTCATGACGCTTAGCCAGTTGGCCGCGTAGTCAAGGCGTTCCTCAAGCTCTTTGATGTCGTCGGATTTTTTGAAATGGCCTGTATGTTCAAGTATTTCCGAAATTACCTTTAACCTGTCCTCTTTCTGGACAGGGAGGACTTTTGTTAGGTTAACAACCGTGTCGTAGTTTATCCTTAGCGACGGCTTCGAAGGCGTTTTCATCAGGTTCACAAATTGGTAAAGACGTTTCAACTGAACCGATTCTTTGCTGTTGGTGATAGCCTTTTCGCCGAAAAAAATCCTGTCCAGATCATCGACTTCGTTCATGTATTTAGGTATATCCTGAGGCGATAGTTCGCGCGTACCGGTAGCGCGTTTAAACATCAGGAGCGCCAGCGATTTTTTGGATCCATACTTTAGCCAGTCCTGCGCCGTGAACACGTTTCCTACGGACTTGGATATTTTTTTGCCGCCCGTTTCCAAAAACAATTCATAGAACAGGTGAATAGGCGGTTCGAAACCCAAGATTTCCTTGCAAACTCTGTCATTGATGTTCACGGAATCTCGTATGTCCTTGCCGGCCGCTTCGAAAACTATTTTCAATGCTGCCCAGCGCGTCGCGAATTCAACCTTCCAGGCCAGTTTTCCTTCGCCTTTCGCGAAGGACGCTTCGCCTTTGTGGCCGCAGCCATTTACTATCACCGCATTTCCGGTCGTCTGGTTTTTGCCCTTGAATTCCTGGTCGCACGAATAGGAAACTTTTTTCTCCTTTTCGAACACGTCAACAACGCGTGTTGTATACACGCGCCCGCATTTCTCGCAGACCGGGTAATACGGATATGCCTGCAAAAATTTATCCTGCCCGACCATTTCCTTTATTATGGTACCTATTTTTTTGTAATTGGCAAGAAGTTTTTCAATCTGATCGTCAAGAACGCCGCTTTTGTAAACCTCTGTCGCAGACTTGAAGGTGTATTCCAAACCAATTTTATCCATCGCGTCTATAAGTATCGAACTCATATGCTCGCCGTATGACCTGTGGCAGCGGAATGGGTCTGGTATCGCTGTCACGGGCATGCCTATGTATTTTTCCAGCGAACTGTCAAAACCCGAAGGGACCTTGCGCAAACCGTCGCGGTCGTCGGAATAAGCGATTAATTCCGACCGTTCGCCCAGGTCCTCCAATGAAAGTTTGACCGCGTATTGCCGCAGCACGTCTCCGAGGCTTCCTATGTGCGGTATGCCGCTCGCACCAAGGCCGGACTCTACACGAAACGTATCAATGCCTCGTTGCAAATCCGCTTCCCTGTTAACTACCTTTGTAGCGAACTGGTCGGCCCAGAACAACGATTTTTTCCTAATCACACGAGCACCAATCTAATGAAAGAGTCCGCGCTATTTAAATTAATTTAACGTAGTGTATTAGGCATGTTAGACATACTTACATTGTCCGCGATTGCGTTCTTCGTAATCATAGGGATAATAGTTTACATAGACCGCAAAAACATCGAATTCAAATACGTCATGCTTCTTAGAAGGACAAAAAAAGGGATCCAGATCATAGATTCGATAGCAAAATCCGCGCCGCGTTTCTGGAACTTTGTCGGGCTATTGGCTATACCGACGGCCTTATTGTTCATGGTCGCCGGCGTTGTGATGATGATTTTCATATCATGGACAATAATTTCCGGTGCGCAGGAAGGCCCTGCGATGTCATTGATATTGCCTTCGTTATCGTCGCAGCAGCAGACAGGCCTGGGCGGTTTCGTTTTCTTCCTCCCTCTTTGGTTTTGGCTGATACTGGTTACGATTCTCCTGGTTCCGCACGAGGTGTTTCACGGTATATTGTCGCGGGTTGTCAAAGTGCCTTTGAAATCTGTCGGGTTGATGCTGCTGCTGATATTTCCGGGCGCGTTCGTGGAACCGGACGAGAAAAAGCTGAAAAAAACAAAACGCATCGACAGGCTAAAAGTTTTCGCATCCGGCGCGTTCGCAAACATACTTACCGCGGTAATCCTGTTCGTTTTTCTTACATACATTTTCCAGCCTGCTGTCGTAGGGGAAGTGGGCGTAAGAATTTACAACGTAACCGAAAATTCGCCTGCCTCATTTACCGGGTTAAAGCCGAATATGACGATAAGCGAAATAAACGGCATTAAGCTGGGCAAAAATTCCAGGAATCCGATAGGCGATGTTGTGTCAAATTTCGCGCCCGGGGACAGCATAACTATAACCGCTGACCGGGAAATTTTTGGTCTGACCTTGTCGTCCAACCCCCAAAACGCCTCGCGGCCTTACATAGGCATCGTTACAGCTGGCCCGGCAATAACAAAGGCCAATTACATGAGCATCGGCTCAGCGCTGTCCGTTTTCAGTTACACATCCATGCTGATTTATTTCGCATTGGTTATAGCGCTGATAAACCTTCTTCCATGGAAACCGTTCGACGGCGGCCTGTTCTTTGAAACGCTTATGGAGTACGTGTCGGAAAAACACGCTGCAAAAATAACGGAAATAACCACGCTTTTCATTGTTGCGATATTCCTGTTTAACTTTTTCGCCCCATCATTGTTAAAGCTGACAGCCTAAAGCTTAATTGATTATTTTGATCGATTTAGGCGGTTACCAGAGCATTGAAGTTCTGAAAAATCATAACCCAGATTTTATCCCGTATGAGCGGGAAATCCCACACGCTTTAACTGGAGTGAACCGTATCGGAACGCTGCAAACAAAATGCATAAATACGGGGCGTGTCATAAAGTGCGTATGTTGAGTTTCAAGTATAGGGTGTACCCCTCAAAGAAGCAGGTTCTGCACCTAAACAGACAGATGAAATTAGCAAAAGAAATCTATAATCTTCTCCTTGATAAAGCAAAGGAATACTATAAAGAAACGGGCAAAACCTTTTCTAAATTTGACATGAATAACTACATAAAAGAATTGAAACTGCAAAAACCGGAATTTTCGGAAATTCATTCCCAAGTCCTTCAAAACATCTCAAAAAGAATAAGCGATGGCTATAAAGCATTTTTCAGGCGGGTGAAGGAGAAGAAGAAAGGCAAGAGCGTGAAGGCAGGTTTTCCAAGATATAAAAAATTCGTTTGCTCTCTTACATACCCGCAATTTGGTTTCAAATTTAAAGACCAAAGGCATGTGTATATTTCCCGCATTGGTAGCGTGCCAATCATATTGCACAGGCTTCCAAAAGGAAAAATAAAAACCTGCACGATTAAGAAATATCGTTCGGGAAAGTGGTATATGGTTTTCTCAAATGAAATTATGGAAGAGGAATTTAAAAGTAACGGCAAAGAAGAAGTCGGAATAGATATAGGTCTCAAAGCCTTCGTTGCCCTTTCGGATGGTCAGAAAATAGAATCTCCAAAATTTTTGAGAAAATCGGAAGAACGACTAAAACTTCTTCAAAGAAGGGTGTCAAGAAAAGCGAAGGGAAGCAGCAACAGGAGACGGGCTAAATTCAGGCTGGCAAGACTGCACGAAAAGGTAGACAACCAGAGAAGCGATTTTCTCCACAAACTTTCAAAAGAACAAGTTGGTTCTTTCTCAAAAATAAAGGTGGAAAAACTAAAAATCCAGAATATGATGTCAAACCATCGCCTTGCCAAATCGATTTCTGACGCTTCTTGGGGCAAATATATCCAAATGCTTCATTACAAGGCTTGGAGCGCTGGTTGTGAAGTAGAGTATGTAGCTCCGGAAAACACTACAAAGAAGTGCAGCAATTGCGGCAACAAACAGGATATGACCCTGTTGGAAAGGACGTACAACTGTCCTTCCTGCGGGCATACCGAAGATAGGGATATAAACGCCGCAAAGAACATCAAATCTACTGTCGGACTGACAGGAAGTCACGCCTGTGGAGATTCTGCCTCTACCCGCCCTGCGAAGGATGGGCAAGCAGTTTCTTTGAAGCAGGAACTAAACGAGGCTAGAACTTGAAACTCAACATTTCTAATTCCGCCTCTGGAAGCCCGCGATTTGAATCGTGGGAGGATGTCACCATCAGTATCCCTCTTTCTTATCTACTACATTTATCATTCTGTTATTTCCTGCGAACAGCTTCAGGTTTTCGCAGAATATTCCCAGCGCCCTGTCAGCATAATGCGGCGTGTACCCGGAAACGTGCGGCGTAAGAATCACGTTTTCCATGCCGTACAAAGGGCTGTCAGCGGGCAAAGGCTCTGCCTCAAATACGTCAAGGCCTGCGCCTTTCAGGCGCTTCTTTTTAAGCTCTTCAACAAGCGCCTTTTCGTCAATTATCCCGCCGCGGCCTATGTTGATTATTATGGAGCCTTCTTTCATCTTTTTCAGTTTCGCGGAATCGAACATGTGGTGCGTTTCTTTTGTATAGGGCGTGCATATTATGACGTAATCGGACGCCGGCAGCACACCGCCAAGTTCGTCTTGTGTGTATAATTCGTCTATGAACTCCGGCTTTTCGCCTGCAGTCCTCTTAACCGCTATGATTTTTGTGCCGAAAGCCTTCAACAGTTTTGCCGTGCGCAGCCCTATCTCTCCCAATCCTATTACAGCAACAGTCTTGCCGTCCAGTTCGGACATCTCCTCGAACGCAAACCTGTGCCATTCCCCCCTGTTTTGGTAATCGCGGGAAATATGCAGGTTCCGTTCAAACGCGAGTATCATACCTAGCACATGCTCTGAGATTGGTATCGCGTGTATGCCCGACGAGTTTGTGAGTATTATGTCAGAATGCACCAGGCCCGGCACCATAAACTTATCAACGCCGGCGGACATCGTGTGTATCCATTTCAGTTTCGGCGCCATTTCTTCTGAAAAGTCTTTTGGAAAATCCATCGGGAATGTGAGGAAAATGTCGGCGTCTTTCAGAAGGCTTTTAGTTTCATCAGCGTCTTTTGACTGTGCAAACTCAATATCGCTGCAGGATGAGCGCATTTTCCCCTTGTTTTCCCCGCTTAGTTTAATTCTCGGGGATAGCAGTATTTTGTACATAATTTTATTAATATTTAATATTCTGATAATATTTATGCCTAATCCTTACTGGAGAAACTTGAAAATCGCAATGGAGGATATTTTAGACAACGCGTATCGTCGCCCTATCAGAGGCGTGAATGATAAAACCCATTATTACGGTACTCCTAAAGGCCATATACACAACTTAGACAATTATTTAAAGACATTTCGTAAGTGCGCCGTTCCTTAAAAGCTACGGCAAGTGGCAACCACCAACACCACTTGACGTTGGTACGACCCTGACAAGCTGTCCTGTGTTCCATGTTGCGTACAACTTAGCGTCCATTGAAGGGGTTCAATACCCGAAAGGTTTCAGGTCCGTGAGTTACAACGACCTTGCTGAGCTCGTGGATGCCCGTAGTCAAAAAAACTTAAAAGCATCCCATCCGAATGATGCATTAGATTTCAGTGGACTAAATAGAATTGAATTGTGGTTTCGATGAAAAGAATAATTTGTGATGCGTCACCCATGATCTTTATCGCTAAAGCAGACCTGTTGCCCACATTCAAAAAAGTTTACGGGAAACTTTTCATTACGGCATTTGTCATGAAGGAAATCATGAGACCGCTAGAACTGAAATTCGCTGCGCCTGAAATCGACAAAATAACCAAATCCAAAATAAGTTGCATCGAAAATCTGCTGCCCAAGGAAATCATAGAGGCCAAGAAAATCGCGGCGGCGAATGGGATCGGCAAAGGTGAGGCGGAGTCAGCAGTTTTATTCAAGCGCGGCGGGTACGATACAATAATAGTAGCGGATGTTAGGGCGCAAAGAAAGCTGCGTGAAATGGGCGTTTATGCCGTTGATTTGGTTGATGTGGGTTTCTATCTTGCCAAACGCAATATAATGAACCCTCGCGTGTTCGCATTGAGGCTTTATGAAACAGCCCATTACAGAAGCCAGCGGGTAAGGGATTTATTAGGAAGACCCTAAACGTTGAACTTGGAGATGTCTATCCCCTTCTCTTTCATTAAAGCGATAACTTTCTGGAACCCATCCGTGACATCTTTTTCCGTGAGCACTATAGGAAGGTCGTTGTCGTTGACGTATTGCACCAAGAAATATACCGGGACTCTGGCATCCTCCGCGACCTTTTCAAATGTGAGGTCGTTTGTGTAGTATCTGTATAAAGCTACCAGTATGTCTTTTTCGTATTCTTCGGGTACAGCAATTTTCCCTTTCATGACCATATACACACTTCCTTCCATAACTATAAGAACTCAAAACCAAGATTCATGGAGAGGTAATACATAATCATTACAATTCGGGTTCATGATATATACTTTATCAACGGCCAACGTATAAAGATAAATTAACTTTTAAACCCCAAAATGGCCTTTCAGAGGTAGTTTTGGTGACATTCGAGTGACCTTTCTCTCACAATCCTAAGCAACCGCATCCACACTTTCATCTTTACCAGGAACTCTTCCGCTCGTTCTTAATACCCGCCAACTCTATGAAAAGGAAATGCGAATTGAAAAACGATTTCGAGGAGAATACGCAATTAAGGCTTTAACCTGAACGGGGTGGTCACTGTCAATGGTCGGGAGATGGTTCAAGTTCTGCCGAGATGTAAGAGGACCGGAGACGGAAGGCCTGCTTGCGGGTTCTGCGGTGAAAGTGCGGGCCTGCGCTTGGTGTATAGCTCGGCGCATGATGCGATGCTGATCAACTGTTGCGGGGTGTGGCAGTTTGTGCACAAAGGTGAGCGAGCAATGCGGCTTAGTAAGTGAAGGTGCTGGTCAGGCTGAGTGGCTTGGATGTCACTGATGACCGAAAGCGACTTATAGGGGCAATGACTATATAGTTACATGGTCAAAGCCACTTACCAAACTCTGCGGGATAGCATAGAGGCTGTCTTCAGGACAGCGCGTCCACTTTCTTCCGACCCCCAGGGGCCGCATTACTATGTACAGAAGCGAGATTGGAACAAACACCTCGTCGAGCTAGAAGTGCTTGGCTTGAAGAAGATCGTCCCTGACTACGAGGCCGCCCCCACATTGGGGCGCCACTATCCTACTGGTGTGTGGCCTGTCAATTACGAGCGCGCAGAACAGATCCTGGATAGGCTCATTCAAATCGAACGCCGACAGGGAACGGCTGATGAGCGATATAGGATGCGCGATAAGCTCAAAAAGAAACTCAAAAACCTTAGGGTTGACCTTGAAGAATTGCGTTAACTGGTGGTCATCAATCCGGCGCTGGGGTGCGAGTGTCTGAGTTGTGGGTCACTTGATTCCTGTAGATCATTACACTTGCATAACCGCCAACGACGAAGATCATGTAGGCGATGCCGGTGGTGATGGCCCAAATGAACCCGGCCTTGGCCCGGTCTTCAAACTCTTCTGGTCCATACCCAAGTGCTGCCCAGTCGATCTCCCACGACCATAGATGATTCCCGCTTGGTGGCGTGAAGTCTACGAAGAAAAACCATAGCAGCATGGTTGTGAACGCCGCAATGAAAAGAACGAATATCGCGCCAACAAAGGTAGCGAGCAAGAATTTCGCTTCCCACTCTCTTAGTCGAGTTTGCGGGTCGCTCATTGCGATGATCAGGACAAACGCAAAGGCCATGAGTGCCAGCACGACCAGAAGGTAAATCTCCCCACCAGGCGTTGCCATGAGGGCACCGGGAACATAAACCAGCAATAAGGATGGAATCACGACTTTTAGCGCTCGGCCGTATGCGCCGCCGGAGGCGCTTCGCTCATGTTGCCAAGTCCATATTCCGTAATAGGCTGCGGTTGCAATTGTCGCCAGTATTAGGTTGACGCCAAGAGCCAGTAGCAACGAGAGAGGCTTGCCAGCAAAGGCCTTTAGGGTGAAGAACCCGTACGCGTCCATTCCGGTGAAGGCCGATTGCAGCAGCGGAGCGCTGAGCATGACGAACAGAGAGAGAAAGAACAACTCACCAATCAGGAAAGCTCTCTGGGCGGTAAGCGGTTGACTGGCGGAAGCGCGGGCTCGTCTTGACCTGCGAATGCGTAGAAAGCCTTGCCCCGCGACCAGCGCAACTCCCAGAACGATCAAAGCTAGCAGGGTTTCTGTATTGCTAGAGTATCTGTTCAGCAGATAGCCGACAGCCATCGTCACCACTCCTGGAAAGACCAACCTCTCGGCGCTGCTAGCGGTAATTGCGAGGCCGCCAACTGGCGTCTGGTGCCCTCCACCCTCGAACATGACCTGAACCATATCTCGCGTTTGGATCGCCACCTGAGTCAGGCCGTGGACACCGGTCTCGATTCCCTCCAACCTCTCCGCTACGGCTTCGTCTTCGGGGCTCCAGTAGCCCGCGAACCGCATTAGCCGCTTAGCGTCCGGGTCCTTCTCGTCAAGGCCCAGTGCTAGGACAATCGCTCGGGCCTCGTCCCTCGACTTTGGAAGCTGCCCAGATTCCCACCTATTGACGATGGTAATTTCCCTCGTGCCGAGTTCAAGGGCTGCCGGAAGATCTACGAGCTTCGCCATGTTGTCTAGGAATTCCTTCCGAGACAAGCCGCACCGACTCAGCAGTTGCCGGAACAACTGCGCGAACTCCTGGCTTCTTGCGTCTCTTGGTCTCCGTCCCATGTGCGAAAACTTGCACGCTTTCAGGTTCAACCGTGCGCCAATTCGCGTATCGGCGGTGGGCCTAGTAGGGTTAGCCTCGACCAGCGCGGGCGGATGCCTCGGCAGCAGCAGATCATTCGATCCGATGGATGCCACGACGCGATTTTAGGCACCGCCAACAGAAGTGTCAAGAGGAAACAACGGAAGTGGAAGACCGAAAGGAGGACGCAGATGTTCATTGAAAAGGTCGTGATCCCGTTCCTGGAAGCCAACAAGCTGAGGTTCATTCGCGGCGAGGGTGAACTCCTGGTCTTGGTACGGGGTAGCCAGAGGCTTGACCTCCGCGTGCTGGAGATCGATAAGCCCCCTGCCCTGCTGCTCATCGCTGACGATTTAGTTACGTTTCCAAAGGACGACCCCTACCTGCTGAAGCTTCTCAACGAACTGAACGAGACGACCCACACTAAATGGATCGCTGAAGACGGCGAGTTGCACTCGGTGATGACTGTCCTTACCTACGAAGGGTTCAACGAGAGGGCCTTCCAGGAGTATTTCGACTGCGCGGTCGTCACTGCGATGGTGATGAAGATTCACCTTCTCGAGGTCCGCTATGGCGGCAAAACGCTTCGCGGGGCGATGGCCAGGCGCTCCAAACACGCCGCAGACAAGACTAACCGGGATGTGGACCGTCTCATCACGGAAGCTCTCGGAGAGGAGTAGACGGCGACCTCAGCGTGGACCATCGTCTATTTGAGTCAGGAGCGCCCATTGATATGCAGGTGATCA